>URUT01000013.1 GCA_900551105.1 uncultured Mycoplasmatota bacterium | reverse complement strand
TTTCTTTAGGATGATTTCTTTGTAAGACACAAAAAAATCAATCTTTCGATTGATTTTATATATCAAGTTCAAACTAAATAGTTCGAACAGATTCGTCAATGGAGCAAGTGAGGAGAATCGAACTCCCATCCCAACCTTGGCAAGGTTATATTCTAACCATTGAACCACACCTGCATCGCACTAATATATTATCAAAAAAAAATATATATATCAATACCCAAAATAAAAATTCCTTCAATTTTAGGAATTTTTATAATTTATACTAAAATAAATTGGTTCAATATTTAAATTATCAAAAGTTGTGCAGAATTTATTATTATTAAAAACTATTGGTTTTTTTAAAATAAAATTCCTTTCTTTATCAAAAAGACTAATTTCAAGTTCGTTTGATACATTATTATTTACACTACCACAAACGTTAAATAACTTTAATTCTTCACTTTTTCCACTTGATATATCACTAATTACCACTAAATCCTTGCTTATTAAATAATCCGTTGCACTAAACTTAATTTTATCATCAAAATTATAAACAACATCTGAAATCAATCTTGTTTTATCCACATAATTAAATATCAACTGTTTATAACTACCTTGTTTTTCCACATGAATAACACCATAATCAATAGTTCCATCCAAAGTTTTTAGACAAGTATTATAGACTCCATCAGCATCTACATCAAAATTCCCCGATTCATAATCAGCTACAAAAGCACAATAAACTAGTCCATCACTGTCATTATTAACATTCATTACAAAATAACCATTCTTCTTTTGAACTTCATATTGATTATCTATTAAATAAATATTTTTTTTATTATCAAAAGTAACTTTTTTATCTTTTAAAAATTTATTATTGTTGTTAGTTATATTAATAACATCATCAACTTTACTAGTATTACTACCAAAATACTCATAAGCAAAATAACCAACAAATCCCATCAATATAACAACACAAATTATAATTCCAATTTTTGTCTTACTCATTAGGCAGCTCCCTCTTCAAAAATATAACTAAATCTCAAATTTCCTACATCACTATAAGCAATATTATGATCTATTGCATACTGATAAACATTCATCAAATAATTATTTCCATCAAATTCAATATACTTATTTACAGTAATAAACTTATCTAGCAAAGTATCATTATAATATATTTCAACACTGTTATTTTTTGAAATAGCATTTTTACCTAAAACCAAATATCCCTTTTTAGCAACACCATCAGTAGCATTTTCTGCACCTGAACCATATTCAGTAGTAATATTTTGTATAATATCATCAAAAATCGCAAATAAACTTTGTAAACTGCTTTCATCATTTACATCATCATAAGAATAATAATTATCACTTGAAGAGGAAATATTTAATAACTGACTTGCTATGGCTTTTCCAATACCTATAGTATATACTTTAGAATTCATTTTAACAAAACTTAAATTATTATAAAGTGGATCATCAGCACTATCTCCATCACTTAAAAATATTACATAATTACTTTTATTGTTGGTAATTTTAGATAATAGTAAACTTGTTTGTGAAATAGCTACTTTAAAACTAGTACCGCCTGATGAAGCTAATGAATCAATGACTGTATTTATCTTATTTCGATCAGTTTCTAAAGATAATACCGTACTAGCATTATGATTAAATGTTATTATTGAAACAGTTGAATTATTTAGTTTTATTTTATTTACCATTTCCTTAGTAACAACTTTTAAATTATTTAATCTATTATAACTAGACATTGATCCAGAAACATCCAATACTAAAATCAAATTCATATTAGCTTCTACAGATTCTATACTACTAACTTTTTTTATTTTATTTTCTTTAATTTCTAAATCTTTAATATCATATTTACATTCTAATCTTTCATTATTAGACACAGTTATTTTCCCATTATTTTCTTTAATATCATATTTAGAATTAGTACAATCACTTAATTCTTTATAATCATCAGTTGATTCAATGGCTTTTTCCGGAATTTCAATTTCACAGTACCTAGTATCATTTTTTAAAACGCATGACTTTTCATATTCCTCGTCATTCATATTTACCCAAGTAACGGTTTTTATTCCTTCACTAATTGCATATAAATATAATTTGTTATCATTTAAAGAAAAATCTGAATTTTTTAATAAACTCATAAGTGGCATCCCGGCCTTATACTCAGAGTCATCACTATCTTTATTTAAACTCCATCCATGAACCTTGCCATTTTCTCTTTCTATAGTTGGTAATACATAATCTTTAGTACAGTTTATTATATCTTCTCTTTCTTTACTCTCACAAGGAATAGCCTCAATTTTTTTTGAAACACTATCTGCACCATTTGCATTATAAATTACCAAAACATAATTATTTGATTCATCAATATATTTAAAATCATAAAGTCCATTTTCCTTTTTTGTAAATTTAATTACCCCAGTAAACTCCACATTAGTTTTGGGATTTATTGGCACCTGGTTTAAAAAACCATATTTAACTAATTCATCAATTGTAATATAACAATAAGTTTCTGATAAACTTCCCGCAGTATATTTAATAATTTTGAAATTTTCATCATCGCTATCTTTATAAGTCATAACAAAAGAATCCGAAGCAGCCTCTAATTTACTAATCTCATTATTATAATTCTCATCTAATTGATTATTATTTTTTTTCATAAAACTTAAAACAAATATTCCACTAATTACAGCAATAATTGCTATTACTGATATAATTTCAACTAAAGTATATCCACGATTATTATTCACAACTAACCACCTACTATATAAACATTTTATCACAATTATTGTTTTTTTAAAATTTTATTTTACTTTTTTACTAATGTTTCTTCCAGTGTTTGGTTTTTTTAAAGAATAACATATATCAGCAATCAACAGTATTATTAAAAGGGTATTTAAATATTTTATATAAACATCTATATAACTAAATATTTTAATTATAAAAGGTATAACATAATCAATTGATAATATTGCTCCTACACTAAAAAACAAAATTCCTTTTAAACAAATACGTCCATTTAAATTATACTTACAATCATTGTAATCCCACCAAGATTTATGAAATAGTTTTTCTAAAATATAGCTTGTAAAATATTCTATTAAACTGCAAACAACCGATATTAATAAAAAACGAATAAATAAACTTGCTTCTAAAGATCTAAATATAATCCAAATTAATAAAACTCCAAAACCATAAATTGGTAAAATTGGACCATGAAGAAAACCACGATTTATAATTTTATCTTTTTTAAAAGCATATAAAAGCATTTCCCATATCCAACCTATAAATGAAAAAGTAAAAAATATAATTATCATTTTATTAAACATATCCATATTATTATGATGGTCAAAAAAAAAGAAATAACACACTATTTTTTCTTTCTAGCTTTTGTTAATTTCTTTTTCTTTTTATTTTTTGTATTTGTTTTTTTAATTTTTTTGTTTTTTGACTTTTTCTTACCATTTTTATTAGTGCCTTGAGGCTTTTTCTTTACTGTTACTCCCTTATTAGAACCATTATTTTTACTGCTAGATTTTGCCTTTTTAACAGTGACGCTCTTATTCCTTACAACTGGTTTAACTTTTTTCTTTTGTTTCATTTTAACTACAAATTTATAAACACCATAGCCTACCCCAACCGTACCAAATAATATCAAAATAAACATAAAATAATTTGTGGTTTTATAATTAACCGTCAACTGATATGTCACACTCGCACCATTTTCAGCTGTAACAATTATTTTTATAATACTACCATCTGTTAAATTTTCATTACCTTTAATTACATAAGTTGCTTTTTCATCATCTAAAACCGGTGTAATTTTTAATGACTTAGTATTTTTCCTAATTTCTAATTTATAATTTTTAACTTTCTTACTAAATTCTAGTTCATAACCATCTATTTTTAAATCATTTATATAATTATTAGCTGAAGCATTTTTAATAGTCTTTGTTACAAAAATTAAATAATTTTTAAATGCACCATCATTATTTTTAACTTTAATAATTGCTAGATTATCACCATACATTAGTTTAAGAGTCTGCTTACCATAGTTTTTAATTAAAACATCGCTTGTACCCTCAGTTAAAGTCGGTAATATATTTACATCTGTAGTATTAGAATTAACACTCAAATAATAATCATATACATCATTCTTAAAAGACAGTAACAAATTACTACCATTATTATCATTTAATATAATTTGCTCTAATGCATTAACAATTTTTAAATCCTTATTTTTGTAAAATCTAAAAACTATAATTCTTTGATTTTCGTTTTCACTAACAATTTTAATTGGTACTATTAATTCATTGCTATTTTTTTCAAATGTATACTCACCATTACCAATAACTTTAGCAAACTCATTTTGAGCATTAACTAAAACATTAATTTTTTCATCAGTCGTAACTATATCATATATTTTTTCACTAGTCTTATAATCCTTAAATTCCTTATCATTTATTAAAACACTTTTAACATCATTATTTGCTGATATTATTTTAACATCTTCTTTAAGATCCTCGAATTTTTTTATACTTTCTTCTTTGTTTAATAAATCAATATTATTTAGATTAATTGATAAAACTCCATCTTTCGTTGCTTTAAAAAGTAAAATACCATACTCTTGTAATCCTGTTTGCACTTCTCCATCTTTACTCTTCGCAACTATCTTATTATTATCATTTGAAATTTCCCAAACCTTATCATAGTTGCTACGAACATCAACAAGCTCTAATCCTTCAGAAAACTTATAATCAAAAGAAATTTGATCATATTGTAAATCGCTATTTATTGAAATTCTACAAATAAATTGGTCATCAATATAATATTTACCCTTATCACAAACTAAATTAAAACTATTATTATCAGCAAACACACTTAGAGGTAACAAAAAAAATAAAGAAAAAAAGAATTTTTTGAGCATAATAATTCACCTAGAAAAATTATATCATAAAATTCTTATTTATATTCAAAAATATACTTAGTTTTTTTATCAGTATTAAAAAGTGTCAATTTCTCATTTTGAACAACAAAAACATCTTTACTTATTTTTGCTTCATTTATATTTCCATTCCCATCAATAGAATATAAAAATTTATCAGCCTTTAATTTTAAATAATCCTTATCAACATTCATTACTTCAAAATCAATTTTACAGCTATCCTTTCCATCAAAATTAATGGTATTACCAGTTAGTACGCTATATTTAGATGACTCAGACCCACAAGAAACATACAATTTCTTCGTATCATCACCTGGCTTAATTTTAAAATAAATAAAAAACCCACAAGCTATTACTAACACTATGATTAACAAAATTTTTAATATTTTTTTCATACAATCCCTCATAATAAATATATCACAAGTTCAAGTTAATTAATAGAACAAATTTTTAAATTGACAAACCTCTAATCAGATTCACCTGAGTCAGTTTCTTGGTTTTTTATTTTAAAAGTATCGTATAATCCACCAGCAGATAAAGAACTAATCAAACACACAGATATTGCCCTAAGTAAAGTAGACTCCAAATCTGCACAATAAACAACTATCCCCGAAATAACTCCAATAAGTATATTTTGGATAGGTATATATTTTTTATTTACTAATTTTAATTTTTTACTAATTACCCCTATTATTAAAGTAATACTTGCAATTATACTAGGTATTGTTAATTCCACACTTACCACTATCCTTTCTATTAGATTCTAAAGTAATTACTCTTTGCTCCAAATCTGATGATTTTAAAGTTAACTCTTGTACTTTAGTAGTTAGAATATTAACATTCATACTTAATTTTGTAATAGAAGTATTTAACTTTATAATAGGTGTTACAACAGTTATTAAGGAAACTATGATTCCAACAACTTTAATAATTTGACTATCCATCTTTTTCACCTACTCCTATAATAGTATATAAAAAAACACTCCCAAAGGAATGTTTATACTACCTAGAAAACGTTTATTCTCCAAATTTTTCTTTAATTTTGTTTGCTATCAAATTAGCTTTATCTGTAATATCAGAAATATCTAACCCCTCAATCATAACTCTAACTATTCTTTCAGTTCCTGATGGTCTTATTAATACTCTACCATTATCAGCAAGTTCATCACTTATAGAAGCAACTAAATCCATAATCTCATTATCACTCTTATACTTTTCTTTACCTTCTTTAGTTACTGAAACATTTACTAGTACCTGTGGATAATTAGTCATAACCCTTGCTAATTCATCAAGACTTTTACCAGTATCACTCATAATATTTAAAATTTGAATTGATGTTAATTCGCCATCTCCAGTATTTGCAAGATGTCTAAAAATTATATGTCCAGACTGCTCACCACCAATTAAATAATCATTTTCCATCATGCTTTCTAAAACATATCTATCACCAACTTTAGTCGCTTCAAAACCTATATCATTAGTTTCACAAAATTTCTTTAGCCCTAAATTAGACATTACTGTGCCAACCACTGTATTATTCTTAAGTTTACCTTGATTTTTATAGTACTTAGCACAAATAGCTAATATAAAATCGCCATCAATAATTTTACCACTAGAAGAAACTAACATACATCTATCAGCATCTCCATCGTAAGCAACTCCAATATCTGCCTTGTTCTTTTTAACAGCAGAAATTAAACCATCTAAATGAGTAGAACCGGCATTTTCATTAATATTATAGCCATCATACTCCCAGTTAATAAACGATACATTTTTAGATATTTTCTTAAATAAAATTGGAGCTGTTTCTGAAGCTGAACCATTCGCGCAGTCTACTACTATTTTTAAATCCTTATTTATTTTACACTCATTTTCTAGGTATGAAATATATTTATCTTTTAAACTCAAATCCAAAGTATACTTTCCAATATTATCGCCTAAAATAACATCCTCATTTAAAATATAATTTTCTATCTGCTTCTCTACCTCATCAGCTAATTTATAACCCTCGTTATTAAAAATTTTAATTCCATTATAAACTGAAGGATTATGACTAGCCGAAATCATTATTCCTATATCACATTTAAGTTCTCTAGTTAAATACGAAACAGCAGGTGTCGGTACTATTCCAACATCTATAACCTCAGCCCCGCAACTAAGTAAACCTGAGGCTACTGCCATCGTAAGCATTTGCCCAGAATATCTAGAATCTCTTCCTATAATAACTTTAACTTTTTTATTCTTTCCAAGCACATAACCAGCAGCTACCCCAATTTTCATTGCTAATTGTACTGTTAAATCATCATTTATTTTACCACGAACGCCGTCTGTTCCAAATAATTTACCCATTATCTTTCCTCCTTATTAACAATATTATCCATAGATTTAACTATCATATTTTCTCCAATAACGCCTCTAACTCTCGTAAGTGGATAGATATTTGTATTTGGAAAAATAACTGTTCCTGGACAAAGCACACTATTGCATCCAATATCTACATGATCACCAACAATAGCACTCATTTTTCTTAAACCAGTATGAATATCATTTTCTCCATCTTTAATTATTACATTACTTTTATCACTTTTAACATTTGATAAAATCACTCCTGCACCAGTATGTGCATACTCACCTAAAATTGCATCACCTACATAATTATAATGTGGACACTGACAGTTATTAAATATAATTGCATTCTTTACCTCCGTTGAATTCCCAATTACACAGTTATCTCCAACAATAACGTTCCCTCTAATGTAAGCACAATGTCTAACCTCCGTGTTTTCACCAATTATTGTTGGTCCTACAATACATGCACTAGCACTTATCTTCGCACTTTTATGTACCCACACATGTTCGCTAGTTTCTAGATAATCATCTCCTAAAGTTTGCCCCTTCATTAATATATATTCTTTAATCTTAGGTAATACCTCCCAAGGATAATTAACACCATCAAATAACTCTTTAGATATGGTTGCATCCAAATTAAGAATATTACTATATTTTTTCAACATTATTCATCACTCTTTCTTAACACCATCATACCATAAAAACATTGATAGTTTAAAGCAAAAATGGTATAATTCTATTGAAAAAAAAAGAGGTAATTTTATGAAAAAATTAGAAAAAAAAGATTACCTATTATTATTGACAATAATCTCCATAGTAGTAGGTTTTACAATATATTTATCAATTAAAGGTTTTATCTTTGGCTCTGAGGTAGATTGGGCTAATCAGCACATCGTATTACCAGAGTATTTCCGTAATCTATTTTATAAAAATGGTAAAATAATTCCATCATTTGCTTTAAATTTAGGTATGGGACAAAATATATTTAATTTTTCCTATTATGGCTTATTAAGTCCACTAATTCTAGTATCTTACTTATTACCATTTATTCCTATGTACATTTTTATACCTGTACTAAGTATTGTCATGCTAGTTATAAGCATTATCATGTTTTATAAATGGATTAAAACTAAATATAACAGTAAAATAGCATTTATAACATCATTTATATTTGCTCTTAATGCTCCATTCTTCTATCATTTTCATCGTCACATAATGTTTGTTATCTACATGCCATTTATGATAGGGGCACTTAAAAGTGTTGATTTATATTTTGAAACTAAAAAACCAATTCCGTTAATAATCTATACTTTATTATTAATTTTAACAAGTTATTATTTTTCAGTATCTGGAATTATAACAATTGGCATTTATACAATTTACAAATTATTAAAAAATAAAAAATTTTCTCACAAAACATTATGGAAAATAATCTATTATGTAACAATAAGTATACTACTAGCAAGCGTTTTACTACTACCAACAATATATGCATTAATAAAGGGCAGAATAGAAACTCTTACTAGTACTACATTACATCTAAAAGATTTGATCAATCCAATAAATAATTACAAATATACATTTTATAATTCATACTATTCTTGGGGTGTAACATTCATTTATATAATAAGCATCATCAGTGGACTTTTATCAAAACAAAAAAATCAAATATTTTTAGGCGGCTTAATGGGATTATTTATTGTCTTCCCAGTTTGTAGCTATATCCTAAACGGCTTTATGTATATTGATGGAAAATGTTTTATTCCATTTTTACCTGTAGCGTTATTAACAGTAAGTGAATTTTTAAATAATTTAAATAATAAAAAAATTAATTTAAAAAAATTAATGTATATTAGCTGTCCTGTGAGCTTACTAATTATTTATACAGGCTTAAAATCAAATAATATTTACTTGCTTTTAGCAGACATTTTTCTAATTACTATTGCTTTATTAATTAATACAAAGAAACATAAACCATATTTAATATATATTCCCGTTATTTTAACATCCTTTGCAACATTCATTTTCTCATCAAATAACGAAAATTATATGTCAGTAAACAAACTAAAAAGTATTAATAATGAAGCATATTCTAAACTGCTAGAAAGCATTAATGATAATAATATATATCGTACTAGTAATGAAGACTATATTCTATATAATCCTAACAAAGTCTATGATACAAATGAATTAAAAACATCAATCTACTCTTCACTATCTAACAAATACTACATGAACTTTATTCGCAATATTTTTCAAAATGAAGTAATTAATCGCGATAATACCACTGTTACTCAAACATCAAATGTACTGTTCAATATTTATAGTAATACAAAGTATTTAATTACATCAAAAAATCCACCCATCGGTTACACAAAAATTAATGAAATAGATAATATTGGTCTTTACCAAAATGACAGTGTTCTTCCTCTTGCATATTCATCAAACAAAATAATGAGTTTAAGAGAATTTAACACTCTATCTTATCCATATACAATTGATGCTTTATTAAACTATATAATTGTGGATAAATCCCTGGATAATGTTTATAAGTCTAATATTAAAGAATATAAAAGCTCTTACAAGATAACAGAAATCAATAACATAAAATACACTTTAGAAAATGGCCATTACATTATAGATGCCGATAAAAATGCTAATTTAAAAATTAAACTTAATGAAAAAATAAATAATAAAGTACTAATTATTAGTTTTAAAATGAATAAGGCAAAAGAAGGATTTGCTTGCAGTAGCAACATAACTATTAACGGTATAACAAATGCTCTATCATGCAGTAATTGGAAATATAATAATCAAAATAATACATTTGAATACGTTCTTTCATCTAATGAGGAACTAAAAACATTAAATATTTCTTTAACTCAAGGCGAACTTGATATCAGTGACATTAAAGTATATACAATGGATTATAACAAAATTAAAAATATAAAAAGTAACATTAGTGAAATGGTAATTAATAAAGTAAAACTAGAAGATAATCATATAGTAGGAACAATCAACGCTAAAGTAGACGGCTACGTAAAAATTACTATTCCTTATGATGATGGTTTCAAATTATATTTAGACGGTGAAAGAGTTGGCAAAGTTTTAATAGATGATTGCTTTTTAGGTCTTGAAATTACCAAAGGAAGTCATACAATTGATATTATCTACGAACCACCTTTACTAAAGATTGGTGCTGTTATATCTCTAATAGGCGTATTACTACTTATTCTCGTTATTTTTTACCCAAAACTAGAAAATAGATTTAACAAAATTAAAAATTATTTAAATAAAATATTTCATAAAATTAAAAAGACCATAATAAACTTTACAAAATTTAATAAAGGATATATCTATTTATTTCTTTCTTTATATATTTTAGATTTAGCTTTAAGAATCTTTTACAACAAACAAATAAACTTTTATCATTGGTTTTTCCCAGTACCTAATTTATTTAGTATTTTATGGATCTTATTAATTTTAAGACTAACAAAATTATTAAAAAATAAGATTGGCAAAACGCTATATATTATTTCATACATTATAAGCATTGCTCTATTCTTAACGCACGCAATCTATTTCTCATATTTCAAAATTTTCTTTGATTTTTCAGTATTAAGCGTTGCTGGAGAAGGCGCTGCTTACTTAGATTCTGTACTTTTAAATATTAAATATTGGGTAGTAATAACTGTAATAGCTAGTATAATCTTAACCGTAAGAGGATTAAAAATAATAAAATTTGAGAAAAAAATAAATTATAAAAATATTATAATCACAATTTTAGTATTTATATTAATCCACAGCTTACTACCACTTGCTTTAGGAACATCAAGTAAAGAATTAAACTGGGATGAATGGCGAAATGCAAGAAGTATCTACCGTTCATTTAACGATAACAATAAAAGTTTAATGGTAAGTGGTATGTATGAATACAACATTAGAAATCTTATAATGACGTATTCTAAAAACAAAGATACATTAACTAAAGAAGAAGAAAACGTTCTAAATGCTAACTTTGAAAGCAATATATCTGCCAAAGAAAACGATTTCACTGGAGCTTTCAAAGGAAAAAATTTAATTATAGTTCAATTAGAAAGTATAGATAATTTTCTCTTAGACAAAGACATAATGCCTACATTTTATAAAATAAGTCAAAACTCATTAAACTTTGTCAATCACTATTCATTTACATCTGGCGGTGGTTCAACATTTAACTCAGAATTCATGATAAATACCGGTTATTCAACTGCATACAACTATAATATGAATGCATATTCCTTCAGTAAAAATGCATACCCTTACAGTCTACCAAACTTATTAAAAAATGACGGCTATGAATCAAATGTATTTCACATGAACAGTGGCGAATATTACTCTAGAAAAGTAAATTATAAATCTTTCGGTTATAACGATTACTACGGTTTAAAGGATTTAAATATCTACCATGATAATGAATTTTGGTTAGATACCGAACTAATGAAAAATGAAACTTTCAATAATAAAATTTTTAAAAACGATAAATTATCTCTATCATATATAATTACATATTCAGCCCACATGCCATTTAAAACAAATAAAGGAACCTGCCAAAAACTAACAAATGAAACTGGATTAACTGAATTTGAATGCTTAAAATTACAAGCAAAAGAAACTGACGATATGATAAAATTATTATTTGAAAATCTAAAAGAAAATAATCAATTAGACAACACAGTAGTTATTCTAGTAAGCGACCATTATCTATATACATTAGAAGACAAAACTCTACTAGATAAATATAAAGAAACAAGTAACAATCTTATTAACCATACCCCATTCGTAATATGGAGTAATGGCCAAATTAAAAAGACTATTAAAGATGTCAACTCCCAATTAGATATTTTACCAACAATACTTAACTTATTTGGAATTGAATATAACGTAAATAACTATATAGGCCGTGATATATTTAGTAAAGACTATGATCCACTTGTATTCTTCCCAGACGGAAGCTGGTACAATGGTTCTACTTATGTTGCTAACGGAGAATATCAAAGTGGTAAAAAAATATCTAATGAAAAATTACAAAAATATAATAATATAGTTAAGAATAAAATGAATCTAAATGATGCTGTTTTAAAATCTAACTACTTTGAAAATAAATAAGCCGTAAACTGGCTTATTTTCTTTTTATTATTTCTTTATAAAAAAAAGAAAATAGTGTATAATCTTAATATAGGTGCATCAATATGAAAAAAAAGAAAAAAAATAAATTCATAAATTTATTTAAAAAACTTAAAAAAACAACTCCAGGTTTTCACTTCTTATATATTATAGTACTAGTGTTATTTGTAATGAGTAGTATTCTTTTATCATACTCACTTATTCTACTAAACGGTATAGAAACCACAGTAAGAACATTACTAATCATAATCATGATTACTTACTTATTTATATATTTCTTTATCGGCAGCGCTTTACTTATTACCAAAAAACATAAAATACTAGTTGGTATTAGTATATTAACTTTAATATTTACTGCAATAAATGCGTTCGGCTACTATTATATTGAAAAAACATACACCGTAGTAGACAATATTAGTAAAGAAGAAGTCATTTATACATCTAGTCTATTAACCCTTGATAAAGATAAAGAAATAAAAAATATTGGTATATTAAAAGATGAAAATAGCATTGAAGGCTTCATACTTCCGCAAGAATATATCGCCAAAAACGGTAAAAAATGGAAAATAACAAATTACGAAAACAATGATTCTCTAATTAAAGCACTTTTAGAAAAAGAAGTTGATGCAATATTTATTACTTCAAATTATAAACTACTTTACTCAACAACATATCCTGAACTAGAAAACGCTATTGAAATAGATTCAATCAGTAAAAAAATGAATAACAACGACACAGTTGCCTCAACAGGAAAAGATATAACAGAACCATTTACAATCCTTCTTTTAGGAGTAGATTCTGAATACGATGGTCTAGCAAATAATGCCGCATTTAATGGTGATTCTATCATGCTAATATCATTTAATCCCAAAACTCTATCAGCGACTGTATTTAGTATTCCAAGAGACACCTATGTACCAATTGCTTGTAACAATAATAAAAAACACAAAATAAACTCAGCTGCTGCTTATGGAACAAAATGTATGATTGATACAATTCAAAATTTAACAGATATTACAATTGACTATTTTGTAAAAATTAACTTTAAGGGAGTTGTTAATTTAGTTGATGCTCTAGACGGAATAGATGCATTTATTGATGAACCAGACTTTAAGAAAAATGGTAACATAGATTGTAAAGGAATGGTTTGCGAGCAAAACTCAAGTAGACAATTTGGTGAACATACTGTTTATATTAAACCTGGTAACCAGCACCTTAATGGTGAACAAGCGCTAGCCTATGCAAGAAATCGTCATCAGTGGGCACTATCAGACTTTAAACGTGTAGAACACCAACAAGCAATAGTAACAGCCATCGCAAACAAAGCTAAAACAATTAGAAATATTAATACATTCTATAAAGTACTTAATGCTGTATCTAATAATATGGATACAAACATGGAAACAAATCAAATGTTAAATTTCTATAATGTTGGAAAAAATATTTTATTAAAAAGTAAATTTAACGAAGGCGAATTTATAAATATTCAAAAAACTTTCCTATCAGGATATGATCAAACAATCTATCAAGGTTATGACATGTACACATATCAATATTATGAAGAAAGTTTAAATGAAATAGTGGACGCAATGAAAATTAACCTAGGATTAAAAAAGCCAGAAATAATAAAAACATTTAGTTTTTCAGTAAACGAAGAATATACCGTACCAGTTGTTGGTAGAAAGTACACTGGAGTTCGTAAAGATGAAACCTTACCAAATTTTGTAAATCAAAAAATTGGATATGTTGAAGAATGGGTAAGCACAAGAAATATTAATTTAATTAAAAACATAACCGAAAGCAACGCTTGCATACACAACTCAATATTAAGTCAAGATATCCACTCAGGAGTACTAGTTTCAAATATAAATAATTTAACAGTAAATGTATGTCAAAACATAACTAAACCAGAAACAGAAACTCCAAATAACGAACCAAACAATGATGACAGTGCAGACGAAAATGAAAATAATCAAAATGATATTCTTGAAAAACCACTAGAAGATTTAATTGCACCATAAAAAAATTACTACTTAGCTAGTAATTTTTTAATTTTAACTAGGAACTACTAATCTTTGGCCAATACTTAAAATATTAGATTGTAAAGAATTTAATCGTTTAATTTCATCAACAGTACTATTAAATTTTCTTGCTATACTCCATAAAGAATCTCCACTTTTAACTACATATACGTTAGTTTCTTCATTCTTTTTATTACTATAAGGTGGTATTTTTAAAACCATTCCTATACTTAAACTATTTGATGTTAAATTATTTAAAGATTTTAAATCATCTACACTAACATTAAACTTCCTAGCAATACCCCAAAGCGTATCACCAGATACAACTGTATAATCATTAGAACTCGCTTTACTAACAATCAATTTCTGACCAATGCTTAAATTATTAGAACTTAAATTATTAAGAGATTTTAAATCATTAACACTCATATTATATTTTCTAGCTATTCCCCAAAGCGTATCACCAGATACATTTTTTATGTAACATTTTTAAATGTAAATATAATATCTATCGTTTTATCTTGATAGATATAGATATTCTCAACTAAGTTAATTATTAATTCTCTAGTTGGATTTTCTAAAGATAAAAATTCATTTATATATTTTTCTATTTGCTTTTTGTTTATTTTATTAGATTCACTATTTTCATTTTTAAGATTATCAATATTTGATTTATTATTTGCTATTTCTTGTTTTAGATTTTCACTTATTCTTATATATTGTTCTTCATCAATAATATCTTTTAACATATCCATATAAGTTTTATCTAGATTTTCTGTTAGTTTATTATTACTAAGTTCTAGACTTTCAATTTGTTTTTTAATCTTTAAAGTATTGTCTTGAAACTCTATATTACCAATAGAATTTTTGATCTGGTTCTTATCTAAATAACTTTTACATACTTCTCTGATATTATCTAAAATAACCTTTTCTAGTGTTTCATAATTATTTGTATGAGTTGTGCAAACATGATATTTAGAATAGGTTCTATAATAATCACAAGTTGTATAACTTCTTTCTGTTTTAGTTTGATATCTAATAGTTATACGATGTTTGCAATCTCCACAGTATAAAAGCCCATCTAGTAGATAAAATCTTTTCTTCTCTGGTCTTTTAACATTTTTAGGTAAAAGTTTTTGAACATAATTAAAAGTATTTCTATCTATAATTGCCTCGTGAGTATTTTCTACTATTATAAAATCATTAGGTTTATTTTTTACTGTTTTCTTTAATTTATAATTAATCTTTTTAGTCTTACCTTGAACTGTATCACCAACATATATTTGATTAGTAAGAATTGATTTTATAGTGGTATCTACCCATACTCCATATTCTTGTGATATACAATTAGTATTTATACATTTTGTATTCCAAACATAATTGTAATAGGATGCTGGTGTTTTAAATTTCCTTTTAGTTAATTCTTGTGCTATATAATGATATGTATTACCCTTTAATGATAAATCAAATATCAATTTAACAGTATCTGCTTGTTCTTTATTTATAACTAAATGATTCTTATTATTTGGATCTTTCATATATCCAAAGGGGCATCTTCCTGATACATATAATCCTTCTTTCATTCTAGAATGAAGACTTGTTTTAACTTTTTTTGAAATATCTTTAGCATACATATCATTCATTATTGCTTTAAATGGTGCTATATCATTATTTGTATTATCTATAAATGTATCTATCCCATCATTAATAGCAATATACCTAACATTTTTATTTGGAAAATACTTTTCAATTAACTCTCCTGTACCTATATAGTCTCTACCAAGTCTTGACATATCTTTGGTAATAATCATATTAATTCTTCCAGATTCAATGTCTTTAATCATTCTATTAAATGATGGTCTTTCAAAGTTTGTTCCAGTAAATCCATCATCCACATATTCATCTACTAAATTATAGTTATTTTCTTTGATATATTGATTAAGTAGACTTCTTTGACTAATAATACTATCAGATTCAATGTTTCCATCATCTCTTGATAATCTTATATATATTCCTACTTTAAAACTACTATTCCCAATCATTAATTACTACTCCCTTCACTTTGGAAATAATGAGTATGATTGAATGTTAGCTCCTTTTTTAAGATATTGCAAGTCTCATTTATTTTTTTATTTATTTCTATTTTTAATACTTCAGTTATTGTCTCATTTAAAGATTTTCCATTTTCTTTAAACTTTAAATTAACTTTGTATTTAACCATAGAGTTTAATACCTCCAATAAATTCTATGGCTTTAAATTTTGTTTTAGTAATATTATTTGGTATGCCTATAACATACCTAACAATATTACAAACTATCATAAACCTCCATTAATTTAAAAATTATTATCTTCATATTCTTCACCTAACCCTCTCATTTTTATAAACTTATTTATTTTTTCTTGTATCCAACATATCTATATATCCAATTTCTAGTAGTTCTACCATTAATTTAGTTATAGAAATATTATAGAATTTTGCAAGTAATTTAATTCGTTCAAATAACTCCTCTGGTAAATATAAATTAAATCTTCTCATACACATCATCTTCTTCGCATGATGCATGTTACCTCCACTAAAAAGAAGAGTCAAGTCATAAAGTATAGAAAATTTTGTCTATCATCCTAAAAATATTCATAATTAATCAAAATATAAAATAGCAGGATAAGAAGACGGTGCATATATACTCACTTTTCCTTATAAAATAAAGATTTGTAAATGCACCATTCTTATTTCGTACTTACGAAATTCATCCTACAAAGTAGGATGATATAAGGGATAAAAATACTTATAACAATAATTTTAAGCACAAAAAAACATCCTAATTTCTAATTTTTGTTAGATTTTATAGGATGATTAAATCATTTAATTTAGTTATTTATTTTAATTTTTCATTTAAATCTTGTTTTATATATTCTTGGATAAATTTATCAACATCTTCAAAAATAATATGCCTATTATCAAATATTGTTCTATGATTTCCAGGATATAGTTTAAATATTGCATTTAGTCCCAAACTATGATAAATAGATTCTTGTTTTTTAAATCTTTCTTGTGTAATTGTTCCTAATACTTTATTAATTGCATTTACATCTCGATTACTAAACAAACTAAATTTGGCTGTATAATTGCCATCACTATCCAATATAAATTTTTTCTTGCCATTTTCATCAATAAATGGTGTTTCATTACCACATTCATCTTTTAAAATACAATCTTCCCCTTTATCATTTTTATAGTGATATGTTTCAAAATTTGGAATAGCAGAGTCAGATTTATCTGCATCACCCATATAATAGAAAAACGATATATTTTGAAAAGAATCAAAGTCAAAATCTGGAATATCAGCTGTTCCCATTGGGTAAGTAAATTGATAGTCACCAATGTTTGGAACTGGCATTGAAATTGCTCCTCCTGTTCCTCCAGCAACAACTGCTTTAATAATCTCTGGATGTAACAGAGCAAAATGCGAAGCAAATTTTGCACCTTCAGAATAACCAGAAATAATTACCTTATTATCTACGCTTATTCCGTTTGCATTTAAACATTTTATTGCATACTCCATAATTGCTTTATGTTGGTCTGCTAAATTTTCATACAAGTACAAATAATCTTTAAATATAGAACTTTCTGATGTTTTAAAATCATTATTAAAACAATCACTTCCTAAAAAATTAGGTCGAAAATCTTTAAGCCTTGGTATTGCTGGAATAATCATAGGATACCCATTTTCCAAACATAAATGAACATGCATTGGATCAATACTTCCAAAATCATTTTTTGCATATTGGACTAATTCATCAAATGATGTGCAACTATCCGACATATCTCTTGGTAAATTACATGCATAAACAAGTTGTGGATTATCATCTAATTTTTTCGGAATAACAATTTTAAATGGAAAGTTAAAACCTAACTTAGAATTTTGCTCCACATCTATACACCATGTAATAACGCCTCTTAATTTAAATTCATCCATATTTTCATCTCCTTTGTATTACTATTTTACCATACAAAAAGGCATTTCTCTTCAAAATGCCTTAAATTTCACTAATGTTTTTATATTCCTACTCATTATTCCCCATAAAAATTGTATCCCCACTTTTTACAGTATAATACTCATCACTAATATTATCATCCGTGCTATTAACACTGCTTACTAGAAGCGTATCACCAATATGTAAAGTATTACTACTTAGATTATTTAAAGCCTTAAGCTCAGCAACACTCAGTCCATACTTTCTAGCAATACTCCACAATGAATCACCCTTCTTAACAACATAATAATTTGAACCACTTACTGGAACATACTTATATCCTCCATAAAGTGTTACAGCACGCACCACTGCTTCAGCATATTTCTTATAATTGTTCTTCAAGCGCTCTGCATCAGCAGCATTATCTAAAAATCCATACTCAACAATTAACGTTTGATTATTTGGAGTTTCACGTATTATATAATAATAATCTTTAGATGAATTGCTAGGAAGTCTTCTTTGATAATACTTTCTAACCACTTGTCCACTTTTTTCTAACTCATTTAAAATGCTTGAAGCAAGTTTATCACTATTTCTTAATGCATAAATAACTTCGGCACCTTCACCACCTGCCGATAGTCAATGTGTAACTATTTTATTTTTAGTCTTGAAAGTGTGAAAAATTGTCACGATTTCAATATTATATTTTAAATTCAGCTGGTGACAATTTGTCACCAACTGATTCATATAACTGTTTTTTAGTTTAAATAGTGTTTATTCATCATTATCAACAAATAATCTTTGCATTAATATTTGTCCATGATAACCACCAGTTTCTCCTACTCCTTCTACTAATTCATAATTTTTATTTAATATATCAAATATATTTGTCATTTTATAACATGAGTGTATTTTAAAACTCATTAGATTAAAAATAAATTTTTCATCTGATAATTCATATACAACACCATCTTCATATTCTAATTTTCCTGTTCCGATATCACTAAAACCTAACAAATCACTAGTGTGATCTCTTTTTACAAAATATAAATTCCAGATACCATTATATTTTCTTTCAGTAGTATTGTTAATAAAACTAATAAAATCAAAATTTTCATTAATAGTCTCTGGAACTGATATAAACTTTGCATAAATTGATTTTATAATTTCGTATTTTGTTTCTATCTTAAAACCATTTATTATTTTAGGTAAACCATCCACTTTAAAAAATTTTAAATATGCTTCATCATATTTACCAAGAAAATGATTGCAGTTTTTACATAAAGTTCTTGCAGTTCGTCCATGTTTATATGTTGATTCAAATAATTCATTATCAAAAATATTTTCACAAATATCTTTAATATTTTCGCCTTTTTTTAATTTTTGATAAATATCTTCTTTTATACTTTTGGAATCAAATATATCAATAAATTTGGTTAAATCAAATTTACCTATATCATCATTACCAACACTTTTTGCTGGATAATGCTCTTCACTCATTTCATCATTTTTATATTGTTTATTACATAATTTACAAACATATTTATCTTTTTCCATCGAATACACCTACTACTCAAGTCTGCAGTGATTACTGTAGAGCTCTGCAGAATTCTCTGCAGTATATAATTTTCCCAACTCGTTACATTTTGTAACGGTTTAAATTTTTATTTTAAAACTCTTCACTTAATAGAAAATCAATTAAATTTAGATGAATAATTCCATCACGAGATAAATCTATTTTATCAAGAGAAATAACATATTTTGGATAATTATCTTCAATAGACTTATATGCTCCAAATTCTCTTTCTATGGTATTATCATGGCCTTCCATTTCATAAGTTACTTGAATATATTTAATGTTTCCATCTTTTTTTGCTAAAAAGTCAACTTCACCATTTTTAGTTTTACCAATATATACTTCGTAGTTTCTGTTTATTAACTCATTATAAACAATATTTTCTAATACAACGTAACTTTTAAATTCTGGATTATTATTTTTTATCTGAGCAATTCCTAAATCAGTAGCATAATACTTATTTAATGTTTTTAATACACCTTTACCAGCAATATCATATCTATATACCTTTTTAAGTATTAATGCTTTACATAAAGCATCTATATAATTATAAAGTGTTTCGTTAGATATTTTCTTATTTTCTTTATCTAAATATTTTATAATGTTATCAGCAGAAAATTCACGTCCAGCAGTTTCAATTAGATATTGTAATATCATATCAAATAAAACTGTATCCTTTAAATTTAATCTTTTTACAACATCTCTTAAAATAATAGAATCATATACACTATGAAGATAATTTTTTATATCTATCTCATTTGTAAATTCACATCTATTAGGAAGTCCTCCCCATTTAGCGTAGTCCCAAAAAGTATTTAAGTCATTTCCATCTTTTTTTGTTAAAGAAACATATTCCTTATAAGATAAAGGATTAATATTAAATAAAACATATCTACCTGATAAAACAGATGATAACTCATCAGATAACATTTTACTATTAGAACCAGTTAAAAATATACTTATATTTTTTATGGAAGCACGTAGTGAATTAACAACCTTTTCAAAGTTATCTACATTTTGAATCTCATCTAAAAACAAATAATAAATTTTATTGTCTTTTATTCTATCTTTTATATATTTATTTAGTTTTTTATAATTTAATAGTTCTTCAAATTCAATAAATTCAAAGTTAATAAATATAATATGTTTCTCATCTATTTTTCTTTTATCTTTTAATTCCTCTATTATTTGATTTAGAATAACTGATTTACCACATCTTCTTATACCAACCAATATTTTAATTAAATTTGAATCATAGAATCCTCTAATTTTAGATAAATAATCTTCTCTTAAAAGCATATAAATCACCTCTCTATACATTATATATCATTTTGATATTTTTGTAAAGTTATTACGCTTAACCGTAATAACTTTTGAATTTTAAAAATTATTACGTTACTATTATAATGTACTAAAAATTAAAATATATTATTTTTTTTACTTCGTGCCAACTTGGCACTATGTTTAACTTCGTCGCCACTTGCGACAAAGTTATTTTTGTTTAAAGTATTAATAAATGAAATAATAATTATTATTTCTTCAGATTTTAAATTATAAACTTCTCCCCAAAATGGGTAGAAGTCTTTCATAACTTTTGAACAAGTTGACCGAAAGTATAATTATCCTACTTTCTTCCAAATTGGTGGGAAGTTATAGTACAATTGTGCTAACTTTGGTCCAACTCGGACGGAAGTTAATTAATCATTCATATTAGAAACTTGTGCTCAAGTTGGTCACAAGTTTGTTATAATAATTATATTCAATAATTTTACACATAATTTCTTTGTATTTTCGCCTCTATATGTACGAAGTTAGTAATAAACTAACTTCAATTAATCAATATCATTTAATAAACTGAATTTATAATATATTTCAATATTTCTATCTTTGTCAATAACTATTTTATCAATAATAGATTGTAATAATTCTCTACTTGGATTATCAAGATTTATTAATTCCTTAATTTTATCTTCATAGTTTTTCATTTCTTTGGATGACTCTTTTTTCTTTTTATCTACTGCTTGTAGTTCTTCTATTCTAGATTTAGATTGATTTAGTAATATTTCTGTTTCTCTTGATAATCTTTTATAAGTATCTTCTGAAATATCACCTTTAAATTTATCATCATATAGCATATCAATTTTAGCATTGTATTCTTTAATTTTTTTATTCAAAAAATTAATTTCTTCCGTTGTACTTTCTTTAGAAGTATTTTTATCATTTATAAGTCGTGCTAACGATTTTACATCAATCTCATCTAGATATTTCTTACAAGTACTTTTAATAGTACTTAGTAATGCTTCTTCTAATTTATCATAAGGCATAAAATGTGGATAACATAAATGTCTTCTTGGATCTCTTGAATATCTATTACAATTAACAGTCCAATAATCATGATTCTTTCGGTAAGTAACCGTTAAAGTATTGCCACATTCCAGACAATAAATAAGATTCTCAAATAATCTTTTTTCTCTATCAGTTTGTGTTTTCTGCTTTCTTTTAACATTACTTTGAACTTTATTAAAAACTTCTTTACTAGCTAATGGTTCATGAGTATTCTCTACAATTATCCATGCTTCTTTATTAAGAGCAACTTTTTTTTGAGATTTATATGATAATTTAGTTTGTACATTTTGCACCATATCACCTGTGTACATTTGATTTTTTAGTATTTTCTTTACTGATGAAACAGTCCATATAGGATTAAATTTTTGTTTTGAACCTTCTTTCTTTTTGTATAAACTTGGTGTTGGATATTTACAATCATTGAGATAACTTGCAATATCACTTACACTTACACCATTATTTGCCATTTCAAATATCTTTTTAACAATAAAGGCAGTATCAGGATTAGGTAATAAATGCCCTTTATCTTCTGGGTCTCTCATATAACCAAAGCTAGGCTCACTTCCAATAAATTTTCCATCTTCTTTCTTATTTCTTAAAATAGAACGTATCTTTTTAGAATTATCTCTACTTGTCATATCATTAAATACTGATTTAAAAGGTATCATTTCATTACCAACATTATTTAAAAAAGTATCTACTTGATCAAGTACAGCAATATATCTAACTTTTTTTAAAAGAAAATACTCATCTACATAATAACCACAAGTAACATAATTTCTACCAAGTCTAGATAAATCTTTTGTTATAACACAGTTTATTCTACCATTTTCAATATCTTCAAGTAACCTTTTAAATCCAGGTCTATCAAAATTAGTACCAGTAAATCCATCATCAATATATTCATCGACAAAGGTAAATTCATTTTGTTTTACAAAACTCATTAATAAATTTCTTTGATTAATAATACTTTCACTTTCTGATTCATAACTTTTATCAGAATCTGCTTCAGATAATCTTATATATAATCCTACTCTATAGTAACTAGGGTGTTGTAATATAGTGTTATACACGGCTTCTACTCCTTTCTTTTGTATAACATTTAAAGCCTGATTTGAGTCTACCATTAAAATAGACATATAACAAATCTACGATTTTATTAAAACACATTTTATATATCCAATTATCAAATCATTAATAGTAGAATTATCATCTTTTTTAAAGGTTTCTTTAATATTAAACATATTTCACCTCTTAAAAAATTCTATGATAATTATTTCCATAATATTTTTATTCCTCCTCTTTTTTAAATTCTTCTAATAATTTATTCAGTTCTTCAAGTTCTTCTTTAGATGGTGTTTCGCTTTTAATTAGTTGTCCATTCCAATACTCATTACCAAACTCATCTTTGTAATATATTTTATTTATATTACTTTTATTATAATGTTTAAAGTTTGGTTGAACACTAGGATTAAAGTTTTCTTTAATACCCTGTATCTTATTCTTTAATACATGGTCAAGTGTAATTGTACGTTTAGAATTATTAGTACTATCTTTTTCATATTTCAAATTAATATAATTTAAAGAGGCAAGATGATTAATACTTTTAGATATTGTTTGTTTACTATATCCATGAATATTCATAAAATAACTATTTGTAGCCCAACAATATCCTTTATTCTTACACAAAGAAATTATGTGCAGCAATAATAACTTTTCTAAAGATGATATTCTACTATCACTTAATACCGATATTGGTATAATTGGATTTATAAATTCTTCCATAGTATCCACTCTATAGAATCATACATAAAATATATCTTTATAAAAGTGCACTTTTACATACTACTTTTCCTAGGTGTTTTCATCTTACATCAAATAAAAATAAAATGATATTGTACAAAAAAGAAAAAAAGAGTACAAACTGTACTCCCATAAAACCTAATTATAAATTATTTAATTTATCTAAAATTTCATTTCTCTCTTTGATTAAAATATTCTCAGATATATCTATAGCAGGCTGAAAAATATTTATATTTCCTTCGAAGTGATTAAACTCGTTAAGCAATGTTTTTTTTGAATAGAAAAATATTCTCATCCTACTATTTTCAATTGTTTCTTCTTTAAATGATTGGAAAATTATACTTGAAAGTTGATCATATTTAGTGGTATTAATACTAAATTTATCAACTAATATTTTTTCAGTTTTCAATCTTAAATACAAATATGTAAGATTATTGCATAAAACTTTATTCAAAATTGGATATTCGTTTTTGTCAATAATCTCATTTAGATTACAAATATCTAAACTTAATATATCACTAATATTTATAGTATAATTATTACTCAAATTATTATTAAATAATGAATAATATATTTGTCCTAAATCAACATGTTCTGTTTCATATCCATGCATTAATTTTGTTAATTGATTTTTTATTACTTGATTGCCTATATATTTAACATATCCTCTCATAAATGGAATTAATGAATAAATATATAATTTTTCATCTTTTACAAATTCAATAATTTTATTTGAACGAATAAAATCGAGAAAATCAGGTATTGAAATTAAAAGCATTTTTTCATTGTGATTAACTTCAATAAATCCATTCTCTTGTCCATCAAAATTATTAAATAAATAAATGTTGAAATTATTATTATTTTGATATTCTATTAATCTTATTAAATCAACATTGTGAGTTAAAATAATTACTTTCTTTTTTATTAAAAACTTTACTATTGCATATACCAATTTATTTTTAAAAATAGAGTCAAAACTTGAGATTGGATCATCTATAACTATTATTTCATTTTCAACATTTTTTGCTTTCAAAAGTTCAAATGTTAATGAAATAAAATTTTGTTCACCAGAACTCAATTTTAAATTTTCACGCGCTACTCCAATTAAATCTTCAGAATCTAAAGTAATAACAATTCTATTATCTGCTCTTTGTAATTTTATGCTTTTATTGATATTTTTTTCTATAAATTCTTCAATAAACATTAAGTCCTCATCAGTAATATTTAATTCTTTAGTCAACATTTCTTTATATTCTGTATATTTATCAACAAATTCTTTTGAAAGTGAAGAAGATAATAAATTGTTTATTAAAGATTTATAAATATTAATATACATTTCAATCTCTTTTATAAGATTTGAAACAATATCTATACTTCCAGATGATATTGCACGAGTCAAAGTATTTTTTATATTAAAAGGATCAGTTTCACCAATTCTATTTATAATTTCAATTAATATATTTTTAGTATCATCGTCAAGATTATTAATTATTTCTGCTTTTTTAATATTCTTCTTTTCCAGTAATTCTTTTGAATTAATATTGTCATTATCACAAACTATACAATTACTTAATTCATTATATTTATTTAATATAATAATAGCATCATCATATTGTTCGATTTTGGAAAAATCGTTTGATTCCTTAATATTAGAAATTCTCACTATTCTATTAATAATTTCAAAATTTTCATCAGAAATGACATACTTAAATTTATCAGCATTATGTTCATCCAGTTTTTCTTCTTTCAATTTTTGAATAAGATGTATATAATCATCTAGATTAATATCTGTTGATTTTGCTCTAACATTTACAATCTTTTTCAGAATATTATGTAATGAATGATCTATCCATGAAAATTTATTATCTGAAATTTTAGACAAATTCATATTATTTTTTAATGATAATCTTAAATCTTTATAAATGTCATCAAATTTATCATCAATCCATTCTTTAAGTTCATATTCTCTAGCTATATTATCACCTAATAAAAAGTCTTGTGCTTTTCCCTTAATAATATTTCTACTATTCTGATCATTTATAATATGAAACAAATTACAATTATTAGTTGAATATTGATTTCCATCATAGTTAATTATAAATTCTCCTTGATTATCTAAAACTTTACAAAAACTACTTTTACCAACACCATTAGGAGCATATAAAACATTGATGTTTGTATTAGTAAAATCAATTATATTATTTTTATTCATATCAATAAAATCTTCACAAAAAATATTTTCCTTCTTTAGTTTTAAAAATTCTAACTGCATATAATTACCTCCCACTACATAAAAAGCGCAATACAAAAAACTTAAATATCTTTAAGCCTGTACTAGCGCTTTAACAATACTTATTTTATAATTACGTTAAATACATCATTTTTTTCATCATAGTTCCATATTGATTGTCCTTCTTCAAAATCAACATTAGATATGAAATCTTTATAATGCTTAGTCACACCACCAAAATAAGATTTATCAGAACTAATATTGTAATCCTTATATGTCTCACCATTTATAGATATTTTATATTTTGATTTAGACTGTATTAAGTTCTTATATTCACTTGGAATTCTTAATATTCTTGCTCTTACATCGTTTTTAGTGATTCTTCTCTCAATTGTTTTAATATCATCCTTATTAATATCATTCTCTTCATCTAAAAATAAATCATTTAATTTATCAATATTAAAATAATATTTTATATCAAACATCATATCACCATGAGACTTGCAAAAATCAATTAATTGACTTCCGTTTATTAAAGTCACAGGTTGATTAGTATCATAAGCTTCTTCTATAGCACCTTTTGTATAATCACTAGTTGTAATAAATATTTTCCTTACTGACATATCAGTCTTGGAGCCACGAAAATCTCTTATATCTCTAGGTCCTACTTTATTATTAATTGCATAACATTTTGCTTGAACAGCATACTCAATAGTATTCAAATTCAACTGTTCAATTTCTTTTTTATTACATTTTAAATCTATTCCACCATCACCACGACGTTGAGTTACTTGGATATCATCAAAATCTAACCATTTTAAAAATATCTTACAAAAATTTTCGAATTTATATTTATCATCATCAAAATATTTAATAAATTGCTCTCTTAATTCTTCATCACTCATATTAAACCTCTAATTAAAATAAGCCTTTCTTATTCTTTCAAGTGCATCTAAAATATATCGTGAGCACATTTTATATTCATCAATTATTATATTATACCCTTCCTCATCATCACATACAAAATTCCAATATTGTTTTCCAATTAGAAGTTCATCGTCACTAAAATATTGTTTAACACGTTCTTGTCTCCATTCATTATCTTCCCCATACATGTTGTATGCTGTTGCCAAATAAATCTTAACGGTTTCTTCATCATCCAATAGTGCATTTTTTAATATAAAATATTCATCAAGCAATGCTTCTTTTTCACTTTTGGCTTTTTTGATGTCTAAATCTCCACCAGCTTTTAATTCTATAATAAAATGTTCTTTTGTTTCTGGATTATAAAAATGATTATCAGTAACATGCTTTTTCTTAAAACTATCTATGTTTTCTGGTTTATACGCTTGCAAATTAGTATAATCTTGAACTCTAGGTTTTACATGTTTATCATATTCATTCATGATATTTGACTTTCTTTGAATTTGTTCAGGAAGTAAATAAGATGATATATCTTCTAAAACAACCTCATAAGAAATATCTGCAATATCATTAGATAATTTTTCTAATATTTTCCCAAAGCTCGAATCAAATGACCTACAAAATGCAGAATAAAACATAAATTCATTCCCCAATTCTGAAACAAAGGCATTATTTTTCTTTGCATTTATCACACCAGTTGGATCAGTTAATTCCTTCATATATCTTTTTTCAAACTTATCTACAAAATCTTTAATATTATCTCTAACTTTTTCTCTAATTTTTTGTTCCTTTATTTTATCCATTACAAACCTCCCTAAATCTCATAATTTGTTATTATCAAATGTTCAACATTTTTATCATTTCTATTCTTTATACTAACTAAATATTTTTTATCAAACGATTTGATATATAATCCTTTAACATTATACAGATTATAAATAAAATCTGTATTTTTTATAATTAGCATAAATTTTGCTTTCGTATTTTTTAAAAAATTAGCCAATCGTATTTGATCATTTTTACCAAATTCATTTTTAGCATATGTTGAAAATTCAGTATCATAAGGTGGATCTAAAAATATAAAATCTTTACTCGTTAATTTTATCTTTTTACAAAAATCTTCAAAATCTAAATTAAATATATCAGTAGTTTTCATATAACTTTTTAATTTAGAAGAATTAAGATTATTTATTTTCTTATCAAAATCTTTTCTATTATAACTTATTCCACCATAAGGAACATTAAATTTACCATTAGCATTATATCTAAACATTGATGCATAACAATATTCCCTTATAAAATAAAATATTGCACAATAAAATTCATCTTCTATCTCTAATTCTAATCTATTATTATATAAATATCTAAAATGCATATAATATGCACTTTTAAATGCACATTCCAAATTTTCTAAAATGTTTTGATCAGACATTTTTCCGCGATTTAATTCTATTTTTCTCATTCTTTCTATCTTAGATAATAAATTCTTTTTTACTTCAGATAAAAAATTATCTATTTTGATATTAAAGTGTTCTGATAGCAATCCATTGAATTCCTCAGAATGTTCCAATACAAATTCATAAATTTTATCACTATAATTAACTTTTATTCGTTTGTTAATTTTTTCCTTATTAACTTGTTTTGAATAATTTTTATATAACGATAAAAGTTCCTTTGGATTATTCTCAATAATTTTTTCAAGTAAAATCCAATTTTTATTTATTTCTTTTAATTTTTTGATAAATTTCTGATTATTATTTTTTATCATGTTATATAAAAGTATTAATTCATCTGATTTATCATTTATAATACTCTTATCACAATTTATATTTAAATATACCGAACCTCCACCAACAAATGGTTCTATGTATCTTTCAAATTTGTCAGGTAAATTAGATAATATAATTGGCAACTCCTTTTCTTTTCCACCAGCCCATTTAATAAAAGACTTTACGTAAGCCATCTTTACTACCTCCCAACTACTAAGTTATCATCAAAGCAATTATATCACAATATGATTATTTTTTTAAGGGTTTTGGGATATTTCCCACAAAAGAATTTCGTGCGGGAGTACAAATTCAGTGCTGGCTAGACAATAACAGAACTCCTAAATAGCATTTTGACTCATTCCATAGTTGATGGTATAATTTCTATAAGTACAAGAATATTGGTACAATTATTTATATGGAAGGAGGAAAAATATGGTATATCAAATAATGAACTATTGGGATATGATTGACAGATGTAAATTATATAACAACATGATTTTAATATCTCAAAGAAAAGTAAATCCTAATCAAGTATTGTATGACACTATTCGTAATGAACTAGCTAAAAGTTACGTAAAACAAGTATTTAATATTAGATAGGAAGGTAAATATGTTTGTAATAACATAAAAACACTATTTAACAAATAAATGTTAAATAGTGTTTTATTTTTAATAAAATTTCTTTAATATCAATGGATTATCTTTTACTATTCTTAAATTATATTTAATTCTTAATATCTTCTTCATAGATGGTATTAGTTTATCTATATCACATCTTACATTAAATATATCTATTGCTGAATTAATATGGTTATAAAGTGGGGCTTTAGAAAGTATTTTTTTATAAAAATTATCTGCTATATAAAAAGCTATTACATCAGGTATTACAAATTCTTTTAGATAATTATCATAATTAATACATACTGGTAAATATATTTCTTCAAATTCTTCATCAGTTATATCATACATAGATATACTCCTTTAGAATCATCTCTTCTACTATATTTTTTATATTATTCATTTTACTTACCCAAAGCATTTGATTATTTTGTTTTAATTCTTCATTTATATTTTCTTTTTCAGCACATTCTTCAATTAACTTCTGCACACTCTCCATAACAGTAGTGTCTAAATTATAAAGATATTCATTTAATTTATCACTAGCAAGTAAATCAAAGTATAATCCTAACTTTTCTTTCTTAATATAATTTAATCTTAATAATCCATATTTTCCTATATTATATTGTTTATTATCTTCTAATATTAAATCTGGTAATAAATAATCACCTTTCTTAGTGTAACTAATATTCATAACAGTTCTCTATTTCTTTCTAAATTTATTTGGCTTTAATTGTTATACATTCGTTACACAATGACTATCGCCACCTCCTGCATTTATATGATTAGATATAACAACTACGTCTTTCCCATTCCCAAATTGATCAAGAACAACGCCTGGTCTATCATTCGGTTGTAAATCCACATCACTGTCCCTAGTCATTTTTACAGGAACACCTAAATCCTTAAACCTATCGTACATATATTGACTAATTTTTAAAGTTAAATCTTTTTCGATAATACCATTACCTGAAGAGCCTTGATCGCTACCTCCATGCCCACTGTCTAAAACAACACCTTTTAAAGCCATACTTATCACCTAGTTTATTTTATTCAAAATAATACATTGAGTGCCTAATTTACATATATAATCCGCTTAAATCCTATAAACTTTTATAAAAGGAGATTATATAATGACAATCTTAAATGATGAGACTGTTGCTATATCAACATTTGCTGAATTAAAAAGCACAATTGAAACAAATAACACTATAAATCTAATTTATCTAGATGCAAATATTGAAATGACATCAGGTATTACAATACCTCAAACCAAAACAAATTTAATTATAGACGGTACTTATAACGATATTAGACATATATTTAAAGACTGCACCACTCTAAATGCAAGTGACACAATAACAGCTTCTAACGAGCTCATTCAAAAAGTAACAGTTCAAAATATGAACACTACTGGAAATAATTATTACGGAATTATATACGTTCCAGAATCTGCTTCATACAAAGATATTATAACTGAATATAATAACATAACCTATAACGGACCTCAAATAAGCTCTCACCCAACTGGGCTTACAAGATTTATCAATTCTAATATATCCATTAATAATACATTCCTAACAAATGGTGGCGAAGTAACTGAATGTAACAAAATTGAAATCGGTGATAACACTACCATTATTCACAACTCAAAAGGAAACTCTGCCTTTTGGTTTAGAAATTCTAATCCAGCACTTACAATACTAGAAAACGCAAACACCACGTTTAATAGTCCCAATCGTGAACTATTTTACGGACCAACCAACTTAAAATTTACAGTAGCCAAAAATGCTAATTTTAATGTAACAATAAAAAATGGTCTAGCATACGACACATTTGGAACTGGCAAAATAATCATAGATGAAAACGCAAATCTTACCATTAATCATACAAACTACCGCAGATCCTACGCCATACGGTATAGCTACGGTTCTCTAACAATAAATGAAAATGCATCTTTAACAATTATTAACGAATATCCAAGCATAACCGCATCAAATTACAACATTGATTTTTTAACTACTGCATCAGAATTTAATTTAAATAACCTTAAGAAAATTATCTTATCCAATAGCACAGCTAACACAATATACACAAATAGTACAACAAAATTTAATTTTAACTTTTCAAGAATAAACCTATTTGATACAAAAATAAATTTTCTAAATTCTATCAGCAAAGAAACATTGCCAACATACTCTTGGTACAAACTTCCAAAATTATCCGAAATTAAAGGAACATTTACAAATTCTAAAACAACCATTACTGAAACAAGCTTCACTACTAATAAATTATCCGTGCTTCTAGCACTGACTAACTTTAATTTAATTAATAAAAAAATAATCAGTATTGGCACACTTCCTCTATTAATAAACCCTATAACTGATCAAATGACATAATTAACCGGCGTATCGAATCCTAATAGTTCACTGTTAATATCATTAATGAAAAATCTGAAGTAGTCTTAGCAGACGAAAATGGCAATTATTCACTAAATCTAGAAAATACCCTGCCCGAAAGCACAGAAATATCAATAATCACAAAAGAAGCAAATATAATGGCAAGCTAACAATACTATCAACACATACTACAATTGAATTTGAACTAAATGCTATCGGCAAAAATCCCGTTATTTGTCCTAAAACCAAAGAAATAATGCCAATACAAGGGCTATAAGCACGGCATTGAATTTATACGCAATTATAAATAATCATCCCTTATCAAAAACAGGAAATAAGATGTTCAACAACCACTCAATTAAGTACTACCAGCTACAAAACTTACTAAATTTATATCCAAAACATCTGTAATAACTGGGGCCGTATAACTTTTCTCAGTTTGATTATCTACCTCAATAGTAAATGTTAAAGTTCCAT
>URUT01000012.1 GCA_900551105.1 uncultured Mycoplasmatota bacterium | reverse complement strand
TTTACGACTTCTTTTGCCACGAAAAACACATCCTTTCATATTTTCGCTTAGTGGTTTGGGCTAATCCGCTTTCCCCGCCACTTACACAATATATAAAAAATATATAATTGCATTTAAGATAATAACACACTTTTTTTATTAATTCAAGTTTTTTCAAGAAAAAAAGCTCTAGTTAAGAGCCGTTACTTGGAATAATTCTACTTCCACTGGAGTTTCTTGTCCGAATAAATCTATTAATACTGTTAGTCTACTATTTTCTAAATCTAAATTATCTATAACGCCTTCCATGCCTTTAAATGGTCCGTCAACAATAGATACTTTTGTTCCAACAGTAAGTTCTTTATCAACATCCATGCGGGTCATACCGATATTTGCTAGAATTTTGTCTATTTCTTGTGGTGGTAGCGGTGTTGGTTTTGCTCCTTTTCCACTTGATCCGATAAATCCTGTTACACCTGGTGTATTTCTAACAATATACCAAGCTTCGTCAGTCATAATCATTTCTACTAAAATGTAGCCAGGAAACATCTTTTTCTTCTTTTCTTTAAAGCTACCATCTTTTTGTTGTTCTTTAACTGTTTCTTCTGGAATTATAATACGAAATATATTATCTTGAAATCCCATTGATTCAGCACGCATTTCAAGTTTTTCTTTTACTTTTGATTCGTGACCACTATAAGTGTTAACTACATACCATTCTTTTTCCATATATTATAATCCTTTCACTAATGAGGTTATCCATGCAAAGAATGCATCTAGCCCATAAAAATATAATCCAAAAATCACAATAAATACAATTACTGCAATACTATATTTTAGCATTTCTTGTTTAGTAGGCCATTTTACTTTTTTTAATTCAGTTTTTACTTCCTCACTATATGATTTTTTTGGAGTTTTAACTTTTTTATCTTTCTTGGTTTCTTTAACTTTCACCTTTTTATCTTTGATGTTTGTTTCTTTTTTAGTTAATTTTTTTTCTTCATTTTTCTTTGCCATAAGCTCTCCTTTTTTTAGTTCAAAATAAAAACACCTCTGTGTCTACAAGTAATATAGCACTTTTAAGGTGTTATTTCAAGGCTTATTTAATTAAATCACGTATTTTTATTCTAATTCTTTGAATTGAATTATCTATTTGTTTTGGTTCTTTATTTAGAATTTTTGCTATTTCCTGATAATTAAAACCTCTTATGAGTAATTTATAAACATCATTTTCACCTGGTGATAAGATTGAGTTAATGTTATTTACAAGTTCTTCATATTCTTCTTTTTTTGTCATGTTTGCTAAAGGCTCACCACTATTATCGCCAATAATTTCTGATAATGGTTTTTGAAACGCATCGTATTCGTAATCCAAACTGTAAGCATTTAGATATACTTTATTTTTGATAGTTTCAGCTTTTCTTACCGCATTTTGAATTTTTCTTTCAACTACTAATGATATAAATGTTGGTAAACTAGTTTCTTTTTCTCTTGAGTATTTTATAATAGCATCAGTAAACGCTAGGTTGGCATCTTGTCTAATTTCATTAATGTCCATATTTAATGCGTAAATAGTTTTTTTATATTTATTTATGATAATTTCAATTATGTAGTTGTATTTTTTAAATAGTACGTCTTTGGCGTTTTCATCGTTTTCAGTAAATAATAAGCTTAGTTCTTGATCGTTATATTCCATTATTCACCTATTCCAAAAATAAGGATACCAGCAGATACGGAAGCATTTAGTGAGTTTACTTTTCCTTTCATAGGAATACTAATAATTACGTCACTATTTTGTCTAACAAGTTTAGATAATCCAAATCCTTCACTACCAATTATTAAACATATTTTATCGGCATAATCTACTTTACGGTAATCTTCGCCATCTGCTTCAGCAGCATAAATAAAGAACCCATCTTTTTTTAGTGTGTTTATTGCATTTACTAGGTTATTTACTAAAATGATATTAACTCGTGATATTGCACCAGTACTGGTTTTTATGACTGTTTCATTAACTGCTACACTGCGATCTTTAGGTATAATTATATTTTTTATGCCTCTTGCTTCGCATGAACGAATTATTGCACCTAGATTATGTGGGTCTTCTAGATGGTCTAGCATAACTACAAAATTATCATCTTTTATATCTTCCATTTTGCCATATTCATAATCGTGAATATCAACTATAATTCCTTGGTTATTTTTTAACATCTTGTCCATTACATTACTGTCAGTTAATATATACTTTAGATGATTTTCTTTTAGATAATTCATAATTTTATCATCGTGAAAGTTTTTGCTTAAATAAATTTTTTTGATTTGATTTTTTTCTAATTCTTTAAATACATTTTTTCCGCATACTCTCATAATATTATCTCCATTATTTCTTCTAACCTTTTAGGATTGTTTAAATATAAATAACCTATGAGACATTCAAAGCCAGTAGACAAATGATATGTTACGACATCAGTTGTTTTACTTCTTCGGCTTGCTGTATTGCGACCTTTTCTCACGATTTCTTTTTCATCTTCATTTAGAACATTATTATTAAGAAGGTTCTCTAATATTTTTCGCTGAGAAGGTGCTGTTACATATTTTAAGGACTCTGTTTGTAAATCATTTACTTTGGTTATGTTTTTGCTGATTAAAAATTTTCTAACGTATAACTCGTATACTGCGTCACCTAAATATGCTAAAGATAGATTATTCATAAACATCACGACAAAGAATATAACATATTTTATTTAAAATGTAAAATACATAAAAGATTAGTTGTGTTCTTTTATGTATTTATATGCATTAATTGCCGCTGTTGCACCTTCGCTAGCAGCTGTAATAATTTGATAAATTTCTTTTTTTGTTGAGTCTCCGCAAGCAAATATTCCTTTTTCTTTAGTTTCACTTTTTTCGTTTACAATGATGTAATCGTTTTCGTCAGTAATATTTAAATCTTTACAAAAATACGTTAATGGCCCATATTCGTTATTTATAAACAAACCGTCTATTTTTATTGTTTTATCATCAAGGGTTATGCTTTCTAGTTTTTGCTCGCCATTAATGGATTTTATTTTTGAGTTTTTTATGATTTCAATATTTTGGTTTTCAGTTATTTTATTTATTAATTCGTTTGAACCTAATAATTTGTTATTATTAATAATTAAGTAAACTTTTTCAGCCAAATTACTAAGATACAATGTTTCTTCTAGGACCTTTGGATTATTTCCATAAATAGCTACTATTTTATTTTTATATAGTGCTCCGTCACATAGCACGCAGTAACTAATTCCTGGTAAATTTTCATTGGCTATGCCTAATTTTTTTGGTCCACGACCAGTAGAGATAATTATTGCTTTAGTTTGATATTCATTTTTGTTAGTTTTGACAGTTTTGATTTTTTCATTAGAAGTAATACTTAAAACTTCTTCATTTACCATTGGAATATTTAAGCTTTTAAATTGTTTGTAAAATTCCATTGCTAGTTCTGGTCCTGTTATTTGTTTATATCCTAGGTAGTTTTCCACATTTTTTATGCTATTTAATGTTCCTCCTGGAATATTTTTTTCTATAACTAAAGTATTTAAATTACTTCTTTTAGCATAAATGGATGCATTTATACCAGCTGGTCCTAAACCAATAATTATTAAGTCATACATATTATCACCTAAAATCTTATTTCATCTATATTGTTTTTATCATTATATAAATCTTCAAATTTACTTTTTCTAACATTTATCATTAATATTACTATACCAATTACAACCATTATTATACTCATTATTTGCGCCATTTTAAATGCACCAAGCATTAGAGCGTCGGTTCTGCTCATTTCTATGAAGAAACGAATAACTCCGTAGCCGATTAAGTAAATTGCTGTAACGCTGCCTACTTTAATATATTTGCTTCTTCTGATAAATAAAATAACTAGAAATAAAATTAAACAAGCTATTGATTCATATAAAAATGTTGGCGTGTAATATATTCCGTCTATTTTCATTCCATCTATTATAAAGTTTGGAATATGCATTGATTTTAAATGCTCAATGGTAGTGGCAGCACCATGGGCCTCGCTGTTAAAAAAGTTGCCCCATCTACCTATACTTTGCGCAAGTAATACAGGTGGACAGATAAAATCCATGTATCTAATTGTTCTTAAACCATATTTTTTTGTATAGATTAATATGGTTATTAGAGCGGCAATTAAACCGCCGTGAATGGCTAAACCACCCTCCCAAATTTTTAATATTTCGCTTAAATGTTTACTATAATAGCTCCAATCAAATACTACGTAGTAAATTCTGGCACCAATAAATCCAAATATTATTGCCCAAAAAGCCATATTAAAGATAAATTCTTTACTTACGCCAAATTTGAATGCTTCTTTTTGAATTAAATATATTGCTAAAAGCGCACCTATTAATATTAGTACCGCGTACCATCTAATTTCTAGTTTGCCTAGTTCAAAAATTACTGGATTCATCATTACCTCACTATTCTTTTAGTTATTAAAGCATCTAAAACAACTGTCATAAATGAGATAAAAAGTGAGATAAAAAATGGTATAATCCATCCTTCAACAACGAAGTGACTGCCCATAACTAAGCTAGCAAGCTTAAGTATAATTACATTAATGAATGGATATAGTAAGCCAAGAGAAATCACTGTTATTGGTAAGGCTAATACTTTTAAAAATGGTTTTACTGTTACACTTAGTAGTATGATTACAATAGATGTTATAATCGCATACCAAAATGATTCAATATAAAATCCCTTAAATATTGAAGATGCTAGCATAAGAACTAATGCATCTATGGTAAGGGTTAAAGCCCATTCTATTAAATTCCATTTAAATCCTTTTTTTTCGCTATAAATTTCCATTTAAATCACCTATTATCATTATATATAATTTTTAGTTTTTTAGCAATTTTAAACGTACTCTTAACATTATTTTAACAATTTATTTTTTAAATACATTCCTGTGTATGATTTGGCATTTTTACTAACCTCTTCTGGAGTGCCAGTAGCAACAATTTCACCGCCACCATCGCCACCTTCTGGGCCTAGATCTATTATGTAGTCTGCGCATTTTATAACATCAAGATTATGTTCTATAACAATTACTGTGTCACCATTATCTACTATTCTTTGTAAAATAACTAATAGTTTTTTAATATCATCTGTATGAAGTCCAGTAGTTGGTTCATCTAAAATAAATACACTTTTACCCGTAGGTTTTTTTTGTAATTCCTTTGCTAGTTTAACTCTTCCTGCTTCACCGCCTGATAAAGTTGGAGCAGATTGTCCTAACTTAATATATGATAGTCCTACATCAATCATTATTTGTAATTTGTTTTTTATTTTAGGCACTGAATCAAAGAATTCAATAGCTTCACTAACTCTCATATTTAATACGTCTGCTATACTTTTATTTTTAAATTTTACATCTAAGGTTTCACGATTGTATCTTGTTCCGTGACAAACATCACAAGGAACATAAACATCTGGTAAAAAATGCATTTCAATTTTCTTAACACCGTCTCCCCAGCAAGCTTCACATCTACCACCTTTAACATTAAATGAGAAACGACCTTTGTCATAGCCTTTCATTTTGGCTTCTTTCATATTTGCGTATAAGTCTCTTATATCGTCAAATACACCTACGTATGTAGCTGGGTTACTTCTTGGAGTTCTACCTATTGGTTCTTGTGATATATTAACAACTTTATCAATCTCATCTAATCCTTTAATTGTTTTATGTTTGCCTGGTATTACCATTGAGCCATATACTTTGCTTCTTAAAGCATTTAGAAGAATTTGATTAACTAGCGTACTTTTTCCTGAACCTGATACTCCTGTAACAAGCGTAAATGTTCCTAATGGAAATTTAACATTAATATTTTTTAAATTGTTTTCACGTGCGCCTTTAATTTCAATAAATTTGCCATTACCTTTTCTTCTAGTTTTTGGTACTTCTATTTTAAGTTCTCCGGTTAAATATTTACCGGTTAAACTGTTTTTATTTTTCATAACTTCTTTTGGAGTTCCTTCAGCGATAATTTTACCACCTAAATCTCCAGGCCCTGGGCCAATATCCACTAGATAATCAGCTGCTAGCATTGTGTCTTCATCATGCTCAACAACGATTAAGGTATTCCCTAAATCACGCATATTTTTTAATGAGTTAATTAGTTTATCATTATCTTTTTGATGAAGGCCAATACTTGGTTCGTCTAAAACATAAAGAACCCCGGTTAATTTACTACCGATTTGAGTTGCTAGTCTAATTCTTTGACTTTCACCACCTGATAATGTACTTGCTTCTCTAGCAAGTGTTAGATAACTTAAACCGACATTATCTAAGAATGTTAATCTATTTAAAATTTCTTTAACTATTAAATCACTAATTTGTTTTTGACTTTCATTTAATTTTAAATTTTGAAAAAATGGTAGTAATTCTTTAATGCTCATTAAACAGACCTCATAAATGTCTTTACCATTAATTTTAACTGATAAAACATTATCGCTTAATCTTGCACCATGGCATGTTGGACAGTCTTGGTTAGCCATAAATGTGCCTATCCATTCTCTAATCCAGTTACTATTTGTTTCAATGTATCTTCTTTCTAGGTTGTTAACAATTCCTTCATAAGTTTCTCTTGTTTGTCTTTTATTACCATTTTTACTAATATATTCTAAGTCTAACACTTTATTTGAACCATACAAAATAATATCTAATTCTTTTTTTGTAAGATCTTTGATTTTCTTTGTAAGGTCAATATTATAATAATCACAAACGGTTTCTAGCTGAGTTAGAGCCATATTTTGGTCTACACTAAAGCCCTTTATGCCGCCTTCTAAAATGCTTTTGTTTTTATCAGGAATTAATAAATCTAAACTAATGTGTTGTTTAAATCCTAAACCTTTACAGTCTGGACAAGCGCCATAAGGTGCATTAAAAGAAAATAGTCTTGGTTCTAATTCTGGTAGGGAAAAATTACAATCAGGACATGCATAGTGCTCACTCATGAGAATTTCTTCGCCACCAATTATATTAATTAAAACTTTACCATCAGCTAATTTAGTACTAGTTTCAATTGCTTCAAAAACTCTGCCTCTTTCTTCTGGGGCAATAACAACTCGGTCTACAATAACATAAATATTATCTTTTTTATTTTTTTCTAAAATAATTTCATCAGATAAATCATAGTTTTTATCGTTTACTCTTACTCTTGCAAATCCTTTTTTTCTTAGGTCTTCTAAAAGGTCTTGATGCGTTCCTTTTTCACCATGAACAACTGGTGATAATATTTCTATTTTAGTACCTTCTCCAAGCTCCATTACTTTATTGGTCATCTCTTCAATACTTTGGCTTTTAATTGGTTTGTGATGAGTTGGACAGTAAGGTGTTCCAATCCTTGCAAATAAAAGTCTTAAATAATCATATATTTCAGTAACAGTTCCAACTGTACTTCTAGGGTTATTATTTGTTGTTTTTTGATCAATGGATATGCTTGGACTTAAGCCTTCTATGGAATCAACATCGGGTTTTTCTGAATTACCTAAAAATTGTCTTGCATAAGCATTTAATGATTCTATATATCTTCTTTCGCCTTCAGCATATATAGTATCAAATGCTAGGCTTGATTTTCCTGAACCTGATACACCAGTCATAACTATTAATTTGTTTTTTGGAAGCTCAATATTTACATTCTTAAGATTGTTTTCACGAGCCCCTTTAACTATTATTTTGTCCATATAATTCACCTTCCGCATTAGTATTTTACCACAAATTAAAAAAATTATAAAAAATAATTTAATATTATTTTAATACATTTGTTCGCACTTGTCAATAAAAAAAATAACCTTGCGGTTACTATTTGCTAAAGTCAATATATTCAGCTTCTATTGTTGGAACATTTCCGTTTATTTGAGTATATTTACCATACACTTCAACAAGGTCGTCAGTTAAAAATCCTTGTTTATAATCCTTATCATTAAATTTAATTTCAACTATTTGTTCAGCTTGATTTGCAAATAAATTTACATTTATTTTTATTGTCATACTATTTCCAGTTATTCCGTTGTCGTGGCCTTCAACTGATACAACTTTGCCAATTAATTTAACAGTTTTATACATAGTATTTTTAGGAGATCTTACTAAATCTTCATAAGAAACTAACACACATGTACTTTTATATTCTTCTGGAGTTAATTTATTTTTATTTTGATTATCCATGAAAAAATATGTAAATAATAGTAAAAGGGCAAATATTGCGATTAATATGGTAATGACAGTACTTACGGTAGAAATGTTTTGATTTTTGCGGCAATGAGGACAAACAGTCAAACCTTTATCAAAAAACTTATGACAGTATTTGCACTGATCAACGTTTAAGTTTTCCTCAATTTTGTTTGTTATGTTTTCTTCTATGTTATTTTTAACTTCATTTAATGAATTCAATGTTGCAGCTTTTTTAGTCGCAATTTCTTCTTCTAAATTATTTAAATCTTTCTTGATTTGTTTTTCTTTAGTGGCTGCAGCTTTTTTAACATTCTTAATTTCTTTATTTACTGTTTTTTTAGCGCTAGCAATTTCTTTTTTTGCTACGGTTTTTGTTTTTGCTAAATCATCTTTAACTTTTTTTGCAGTTTTTTTGCTAGCGGTTTTAGCTTTACTTACTGCTTTAGTTGCTTTTTTCACTACCTTGTCACTAGTTTTTTTAGCGCTAGCTGTTCTTTTCTTAGTTTCTTTTTCCATATTATTTTCCATAAATATACCTCTTATTCTTATTACAATTATAATATAAGTTTTTATTTATTGCAATTTAAATATTTTCAGAATTTTTTAAATCGTATAAATAATCATCTAAAACCGAAAAAATTTCTTTGCTACTTTTTGTTTGACATATTTTATTTTTAATAACTGCACTGTTTGGTAGCCCCTTAATATACCATAAAGCATGCATTCTAATTTCTAATATGGCTTGTTTTTCGTTTGTACTTTCTAGTAGCAGTTTATAGTGCCTTTTTAACATTTCTATTTTTTCTTTGGCAGTTACTTTTTCTGGTAATTTACCATTTTCAAGGTATTCTACACATTCTTTTATTAACCAAGGATTACCTAAAACACCTCTACCAATCATTACTGCATCACAGCCAGTTTCTTCTAGCATTCTTTTGGCATCATAACAAGATAATATATCTCCGTTACCAATTACGGGAATAGTTACGCATTCTTTTACTTCTTTTATAATATCCCAGTTTGCTTTACCACTATAACCTTGACTTCTAGTGCGGGCATGAATTGTTATTGCACTTGCTCCAGCTTCTTCTATATTTTTGGCAACGGTTACTGCGTTGATGTTGTTTTCATCCCATCCACTTCTAATTTTAACAGTTACGGGAACGCTGACACTTTTAACAACAGCTGCTACTATTTCTTTAATCTTTTTAGGATTTTTTAATAAAGCACTACCAGCTTGATTTTTAATAGCTACTTTAGGGACTGGGCAGCCCATGTTTATATCTATGATGTCAGGTTTCATTACTGCTTCTATTTTTTTAGCAGCTTCTACAAAACTATTTACATCGCTACCAAAAATTTGCTGAGCAATTGGTCTTTCACTTTCTTTCATTTTTAATAAATCAAATGTTTTTGAAGATCCATAACAAATTGCTTTGTCGCTAACCATTTCAGCATAGATTAGACCTGCACCCATTTCTTTAATTATTTGACGATATGCTGTATTTGAAATTCCCGCCATAGGAGCAAGAACTACTTGGTTTTTTATTTCTACATTACCTATTTTCCACATATATTTCCACTTCACTGTCTTGGTGTAAATCATATATTATTTCTTCTTCGGTGTCAATATGTAATTCGTTTACAAAGTTACCAATTTTGATATGAGCATCAAATAAATATTTATCATTTTTATAAACTTTTATTAGTTCATGATTTTGAAGATGATATTTATTTGCATCTTCTTCGCTCATGTGAATATGTCTTTCGGCAACTATAACACCATTTGTTTCTAATTCGCCATTTGGGCCAGCAATAGTAATACTTAAACTGTCTGCTAAATCTCCACTTTGGCGAACTGGTGGATTAATGCCTAGCTCGCTTGCCGTGTTTCTATCTAATTCTATTTGATTATATTTTCTTAGTGGACCTACTACTCTTACATGACTAATAATCTTACCATTTAATTTTAAGTCTACTGTACTAGTGCTTGCATATTCTCCCGGTTGTTTTAAATAATTTCTTACTTCTAAGTTAGCTTCATTAAATAACTTATGAAATGTTTCTTCTGTTAAGTGAACGTGTTTTTTACTTACGCCTACTTTAATTTTCATCTATATCACCTAGAAGCATTATATCATTTATTAATTAGGGTTATAAGAACTTTTTTAATTTTTCTATGGCATTTGCTTGAAATGTACGAAATTCTTTTGCTAGCGTTAAACTTTCTTTACTTACTGTGTCTTTAAAACTTTCTATTTTTTTACTCATTTCTAGTTCGCCCATGGTAAGCCCTTGAACAAGCATATCAGCAATGTTGGCATCACTATTATCCTTTTTAGTTTTCATCTTAATTCCCATATTAGCACTTATTTTAGCAATTAATTTTGGCTCCTTTAATTCGGTAGTTGCAATTAATTCTTTAGCTTTATTTTCAAAATCCGCATAACTTTTTAAAATGTCTTCAGTAGCTTCTATAATTTTGTTTTCTTTACCTTCTAAGCTTTTTATAAGCGTTTTTGTACTTTCCTTTCCCATTTTAGCATTTTCATAAATATAATTTAAAATTTCATCTGTTTCCATAATTTTTCTCCTTCAGTATAGTTTGGTTTTATTTTCAACTATTATGTAAGATATCTACTATTTTCTTTTTGGTTGCTATATATGTTGGGATTATAGTAGCTAATTTTGTGATTATTATGCTTATTATTAGAACAAATAATCCAGTTGATAAGGACACGCTTAATAAATTATTAAATGAGGTTTTTTTACTAAGAAAGATATTTAAGTATTTTGCAATGCTGCTTGTAAAAATAATCGTTAGAAAAGTACTTAACATTGAAATAATAACATTTTCATAAAAATATATTTTTTTAATTTGTTTATTTTTGATTCCTAAACATTTGAGAATTCCAATATCTTTAATTTTCTCTAAGATACTTATGTGTGTGATTGTAGAAATTAAAATTATGGCGACGATTAAAGACGTTATAGAGAAGATTATGAGGATCGTACTAATACTATTTATTAAGGTATTAGTAATATTTAATACTTCCTTAGCGTCATCTATCAGATTATAATCTTTTAACTCTTTTTTGATTTTTTCTTTAGCATCATAATTACGTGGAAATATTAATATTTCTGTTAGTTTTGTATTAAATGCTTTATCTAAATATAAAATTCCACTTGTTGATGAAAAGAATGAATTTTTACTTTTAACGATACCAACAAAAATGTATGATTTATTATTAATAGTAATTTTCTTATTTAGAACTTCATTATATTTTAATTCTTTTAAATTTAAATACGTTTTTAGTGACTCATTAATAGCTCCATCTTCATTTAAAAGTAAAAGTAATTCGTTTGATTCTTTCGGTAAGTCTCCTTTAACTATATTAAAAAAATTTAAATTTGGTATAGAATAAAATAAATCTTGATAGTTAGAATTGATTTTGTAATTATAACTGATGTCAGCATTTTCTAGTTTATTTATTTTTTCTACTGTCTTTTTTGATAAATCATTCTTGATAATGGTGTAATCCTTATTTACTTTTATTTCATTGTTATCATTATTTTCACTATTAAAATTTAGAATTAGTTTTTCTTTACTAAGAACTATTGGATAATTATAAAGTGTTTCTTGTTCTAGTTTGACTAATTCAGTTTTAAAACCTTTATTTAAGCACATAACTAATGATAAACTGGTTAATCCTATTGTAAAAGCTAAAATGGTAAGAGCATTACGAAGTTTATTTTCAAAAAAGTTATTTATTGCTAATTTTATAATTTGAAAAAATTTTAATTTTATTTTCTTTTTAGTAATTGGAGCATTTATATTGTCATTAAAATTTATTTGATATTTAATTTGACCATCTTCAATATTGATTATTTTATCTGCATATTTCTTTGCTAGATCTACATTATGAGTTATCATAATTACTAGTTTAGTCTTTGATATTTCTTTTAATATTCTCATGATATTTTCTGATTGTTTCGTATCTAATGCTCCAGTTGGTTCATCAGTTAGGAGTACTTGATTGTCTTGTAAAAGAGCTCTTGCGATAGCTACTCTTTGCTTTTCGCCGCCACTTAAGAATTTAACTTTTTTATTCTTAAGTTTTTCAATGTTTAAGTCTTTTAATATATTCTCTAGTTTATTATTAATAAGTTTTAAGTTTTCACTCACTGTAATATTTTCAATTAAATTATACGATTGAAACACAAAACTTACATAGCTAGATAAATATTTTTCTTTTTTTATTTTAGATATATCTTCTTTGTTAAAATAGATGTTACCTTCTGTAGGATGGTCTATCCCTCCCATTAGATTTAATAGTGTGGTTTTTCCAGAACCGGATTTTCCTAGAACGCAGAATAATCCTTTGCTAGGAAACTTTAAGTTTATTTTTTTTAACACTTCTTCATTTTTATACGATTTTGATACATTACATAATTCTAACACGTTATCACCTTCTATTAATTATTGTTGTAAGTTAAAGCTTTATTTCCTTTTTTGTAACAAAAAAAATTCACTTAATGTGAATTTTATTTAAATACTAGTTTACCAATATAATAATTTACAACTGTGGTTGAAGCGCATGAAATAGTTTTTGCTAATAAGTTTGGCACTGTAATAATGTTTACTAATAGATATAATATGGAACTATCTATAAATATACCACCTATTCTTGTTACTAAAAATATATTAAACTGATTTATGATCATTTTCTTGGTTCTAAAAATTGTTTTAAAAACATACTTGCTATTTACATAATAAGAATATATTACTGCTACTAAAAATGCCATTACATTAGATACTATTAAAGGAAACTTTATAAAATTATAAAGAAAATAAAAAAGGAATATTTCTAAAAAACCACCGATTGTTCCAAAAAAGCAATAAACTAAAAATTGATTTTTAATTTTCTTTTTCATCTAAATAAGATTACTTTTAGCAGTACGGCAATTATTATTATTATGCCTAATATAGCTAAAATTGTTTTTCCCTTATCATCTAATTTTTTTATTTTCATACGGTAAATAAATGATAGACCGGTTAGTGTAAAAAATATAGTTGAAATTATATCAAAATATTTAAATTTTAGAAAAAAGCATATTAAATATACAACTGGATAAATTATAGATATTGTTGTTATTGGAGCACCTATAAAGTAGCCTTTTTCACTTTTTTTGCATATATCTAGAGTATTAAAATACGCTAATCGGATCATACCACATAATGAGTAGAAAATAATGGCAAGCCAAGCATAATAACAATTTTTAGGTAAAACGCTTACTGTTAAAACTAATGGAAATACACCAAAAGAAATTAGATCGGAAAGTGAATCCAACTGTACTCCATAGACACTTTGCTCTTGTGTAGATTTTTTTCTTCTTGCAAGTTTGCCATCAAAACCATCGCAGATTCCAGATATTATTAATAAAAATATTGGTAAAAGTCTATTTCCATTAATTGCAAAAACGCATCCTAATAATGCCATGCATGTGCCAGTCATTGTTAATAAATCACAATCTCGGTAAAACCCTATAAATTTTTTCCTCATTTTACTTCTCCTTTTTAAATACAATAAGCTTACTTAAAACATAGTTTGCTATAACAATTACTATTTGTACTAATATTTTAGTAACTAAATCATCTATTTTTAAATAATCTACACCTACAATCATTAATCCACTATCTAATAATAATGTTAAAAGTCTAGAACTAATGAAGGCCATAAATTCTTTAAATTTTTTCTTTTCTTTACTATGAAAAACAAACCAACGATTTGTAAAATAAGCAAAGATGACAGATACAATCCAGGATAAAACGTTAGATATTAAATAATTGATTTTTAGTAATTTAGAAAATATTGAGTAAGAACCAATAGAAACTACCGTGGTTAAAGCACCTATTATAAGATAGTTCCACAATTCTTCATTTTTATGGTATATTCCCCATCCCCAATTCCAAAATCTTTTAATTAAATTTGGTTTATAAGTCTTGTAGTCATAAACCTTATTTTTTTTAACAAAATAACTCTTTTTAGCTAAATCAAGTAGTGGTTTATCATGCAAGCTATCACTATACATTTCTAATATTTCGGCTTTGGGGTATTTTTTATAAAATTCTTTAACCTTTTTTTCGCCTCTATTATTTGGCTTTTTAAATTTTCCAGTAGTTTTATCAACATCAGATGCGATTAAATCTTTAACTTTTAATTTTTGACATATAGGTTTTAACAAAAATTCGGGAGATGCTGATATTATTATATCTTGATTATGTTTTTTTTCTAAGTAAAAATTTTTAATTTTAGATTCATGAGTTTCCCAAAATTCTTTTACAACTATATCAATATTTTTAAAATTCTCTAAAAAAGAAAAAATATATTCTTTTAATTCTGTATCTGTTATATTTTTTGATTTATATGCTAGAAACTTTATTGCTAGTTTTGGCAATATTTTGTAATTTTTTTTATCTTTTTTTAAACAAAATTTGAAAAAATCTACTGATGAGTCACCATCATAAATTGTTCCATCAAAATCGTATAAATAATATTTCATTTTACATCACACGTATATTGTATCAAAAAAATGTGCTTTAATAAACACATTTTTATAGTACGTCTATTATTTCACAAAGACGGTTATTAAATTTTGTATTATTTGATTTAAATGTTACATTTTTTATGTTTTTTACTTGATTGATTAGCTTTTCTAAATCATTAATTTCTCCAGTTATTATCAATCCTTTTTTTTCTAACTCATTAATTATTTGCTCTTGGTGATTATTTTTTGCTTCACCATATTCTGCTTTTCTAGGAAATGCTATAACTTTTTTTCCTTTTTTGGCACATTCTATGATAGTGCCAACACCACCATGAGTGATTATAATGTCCGCATCATCGATATATTTATTATATTCTTTTTTTTCTAAGGTTTTAACTAATTTAAAGTTTTTAGATTTATATGCTTCACTATTACATTGAACTTTTATATTCTTAATTTTATTTTTTTCTACTAATTCATCAAGTTTTTTTAGAAGTCTAGTAAAAGGATAGTCACTTGTACCTAATGTCACAAATACCATCAATAAACACCTCCTATGTACGTTGCCTTTGGATAAAGTTTACGCATACTTTTCCATTGTACGATAAACACATCAGCAATTGGGTAAATAAGTTTGCCGGTTAAAGTTTTACTTTCTAAATTAGCAAATGTTTCAATATAAATGATTTTCTTTCTAAATAGTTTTGCGATATAACACATTGCTACTGCAGTATGTGCTCCGGTAGTTATCACAACGTCTGGTTTGATTTTAAAATAATAATATAGTGAGTATAAAATGTTTATAGGAGCTAAAATTAAATAACTTATTTTTTTAGGTTTCGTGTTTAATAAAAAGTTTATTCTTGTACCATATTTTAGTTTACTTTCTTTACTTAAAAAGTTCTTTTCAGTTATGATAAATGAATTGTATTTTTCTATTGCTCCATTTAATTCTAAAAGTTCACTAAAATGACCACCCTCGCTTGATATAAACATTACTCTTTTAGCGGTTTGTTTAAGTTTGGCTTTTTCTATGAATTCAAACCAATTATTTTTTACGGTTTCAGTATAATAGTTTTTAGCATGATTTCTTATTTCATCATAATTAAATGTTAAGGAACCGTTAGTGTAATCTACGATAGCTTTACTCATTTTATTTAAATCTCTATTATCTATAATTTTACCAAAGTTTTCACCGATAATTTCTTTGGCACCTAACGCACTAGAAAATGCTAGGGATGGTATGCCATAACTTGCTGCTTCTAAAAGAACTAAGCCAAAAGATTCTTCGTATGAAGTGTTAATTAATAATGATGCCTTTTCATAATACTTTTTTATCTCTTCTTGTGAAATAAATCCAGTTATCTTAATATTTTTATCTAATTTTAATTCTTTTATTTTATTTTCTATGATTGCTCTTTGGCTACCATCACCGATTATAGTTAATTTTAGATTTTTATTTTTTTTGACTGCTTTTGCTATAACATCTATTAAATCAGTAAAGCACTTTTCTTTTTCTAACCTACCAACAGCAATTAAATTGTTCGTTTCCATCTTGCTTCTATTCTTAGGAAAATAGTTAATAGTTAGGGGAAGATAGTTTATTACCGTATTCGTTTTAAGCATTTGTTTGTAGTCCATAGTCAGATAATTACTTGCTGGCAATAAATAGTCAATATGTTTTAATGACTTATCAAGTTTATGAATATAACGTTTGTTATTGTGATGATACACATGCTCTTCTGCTATGGTTATTGCTTCTGGATTTTTATATTCATTTAATAATTTCGTAAAGAATAGCCTCGTTGAAATAATTATTTTTGAATCAGAATTATAAATATAATCGGCTGTAAGTTTTCTTTTCAGATATAGAATTTTTATAGCTTTTAGACCTTCTTTTAAAGTCATCAAAATATTTTTGTCTTTTAAGTATTTTTTAAAGTCGTCTTTGTTTGGCTTTAAATTAGTTAGATATTTTATTTTTACATTTTTATTTAAATTATAAGGAATACTTGAATTGTAGTTATATAACGTAATTATTTCAACTTTGTATTTTTCGCTTAACATATTGGCTTGGTCACAGATTGTTTTTTCTATACCACCTACATTTAAATGAAGTGAAAGAATACTTATTTTATCTTTTAATTTACGTCTTCCAGTTAAAGCTAATTCTAAGGTAATTAGTAATAGATATAATACTAAATATATTGACACTGCTGGTGCAAATAACACGTGTCCGCTGAGAGTTGAAATACCTGCTATAAGAAGCAAAATTGTTATTAAATAGGCACAGTTTAATGTGATTTTTTTCCAGTTCTTTATTATTTTATAGCATAAAAAGATGAATGGATAAAGTGATACAACTAGACCTAGCAATCCGAAATGAAAATAAAGATCACATATATCTATTTCAATTAATCTACCAATATTAGTATTATCTACTTTTGGAGTGTTTGAAAAACCAATTCCAAACCAAATATTAGAATCATCATTAATATCATTATATACACTTAGAGTGTTTGCTAAAAGCATGTCTCTACCACTAATAAGTGGTCTAATAATTTTGCTTAATTGATTTTTATTATAAAAGTCGGTAATTTGCTTTGATATTTCTTCTACTTCTTTTTTGTTATTTTCATCAATTATTATTTCTTTTGTTTCATCTTTATAATAGTAATTTTTCATATAATTATAGTTATATACTGCATACGAGTTAATAGAAATAAATACAGTAAATGCTAGAATAAGAAAAGTTTTAATTACTGAACTTTTAATTTTAAATTTTTGCTTAACTAAACAAAATATGAATGTTATTAAAGTAATTATCAAACAGCCAAATGTCGCTACTTTTGTTCCTATCAATGTAATAGTTAAAACAATTGGAAACAAAATTAAGAAACTGTATTTATTTTTTTCTAAATATAAATATGCAAAAGGTAATAATAAAATCATGATGTTGGCAATCTCATTGCCGGCATAAAATAGTCCTATATATCCTTTTAATTTAGTTGGATAAGTAGTATATGCTATATTAAATATTAATGGAATTATAAGTAGCAAAACGTAAATAATTAAAGTATATTTTAATATTTTATTAATCTTACTCTTATCATAATTATTGTCATCAAAAATACAAAGCAATCCCATGAAAGAAATTGGAAAATATATTAATTTGAAGATGAATGTTAATTCGGTGATAATAAAGTTCCAATTTAAAATGCCAGGTTTTACAGCAAAATAGCCAATTATATAAATTAAAGATAAGAGTAATAAGTAAAGTGATACTTTTTGGTATTTTGATTTAGTTCTAAAAATGTATATAACCATGACAAGAAGAAATATGCTTTTAATAATAATTCCTGGCGTTATACTTAAATTAGTGTTTCGTGTTAATAGTGCTGTTATTAAATCTATAAAAGGTAATAAGATAAAATAAACTTCTAATTTTTTTGAATGTTTCATGTAATCATACTCCTTAAGTTTATTATACAAAAAAAAAGGAATAAAATCTATTATTCCATATAAGTAAAACTATTTTGCATACTTGTGTGAAAAAATGTCGCAGTATAGTAATAACAGTACTTTATTTGTTTTTATGATTCTTGATATTTTATTAAGCTTAAACACATAATCACATTTTTTCCAATCTTTATCTAACTCATTTAACATTTTATAAGATTTATTAATAAATTCTTTTCTTTTCTTACGATCTTTAATGTAACGTTGCTGTGCGCAATAATCTAAAAGTATCATAGCAATGAGACTAGTTAATTGCTTTTTATATGTTTTATCATTTAATTCATTAATAATGATTTTACAAATTTCTAAAATATCAAATATTCGGTTATCACGTGTTGTTGTTTCGCTATTTTCATGAATTACGTAGTATGTTAAATAATCATTTATTTTTCCAATTTTTTTTGCTGTTTTGATAGTTTTTACAACAAATGGAGCATCTTCATATTTCAAATTTTCTTCAAAATATATATTATTTTTTTTTAACATATCTAAGAAATATAACTTATTGCAAGGCCCTAAATTAATGTTATTAAGTAAATCAGGATTTTCTTTTAATGAGGTATCTTCAAAATCTTTAAATTTAATTCCATAAAGATTTCCTCTATCTTCAAAAAAGTTACATATTACTAATTCACAGTTATCATTATGTGCTTTTTTATACATGTATTCACAGAAATGTTCATTTAGATAGTCATCAGAGTCTACAAAAGCAATAAATTCCCCTGTTGCTTCTTTAATTCCTCGGTTCCTGGTTTTACCAATACCCTCATTTTTCTTTGAGATGTATTTTATTCTTTTGTCGTTATAACTTTTAATAATTTTTTCAGACTTATCAGTGGATCCATCATTTATTAAAATTATTTCAATATCTTTCAAAGTTTGATTTAATAATGAGTCAATGCATTTATTTAGATACTCACTTGAATTATAAATTGGAACGATTAAACTTACTTTAGCCATTTTTTACCTCATTAAATAATTATAGAATATATATGAATTTGTTTTTATAATAAATTTTTTAATTTTTGATTTTAAATTTTTTTCAATTGGATGGTCAAAACACTTTTTCTTTTTTAGTATTTTATTATATTTTTTATAATCCCTATATTTTAAAGTTGTGGAATAATATATTAATGAATTATCTAAAAATCTTAATGCCGATTCAATATTTTCGATTTTTGCCATTTGTTCTTTTTCATAATCTGATTGTTTTAGCATGTCTTCCATTTTTTTTATTTTTTTTGAATAATCTTTATTACTCATTAAACTATTTGTTCTTTGAACATAATTATAACCAATATAAGAAATAGATTTTACGCTTTGAGCTTTAACGATAATTAAAGGAGTTAAACCGTAATCTTCTGCTATACAATTTTCCATATATTTAAAATTATTTTTTTGCCAAAATGTTCTTTTATAAACATACGCCCAAGCATTTTCAACATAGTGATATCTTACAATTTTATCAAAAGCCAACGTTCCTTTTTGAACATCAAAGCCTTTTTCTTTATGATCCACTTTTTCTTTATCCATTATATCTCTAATCTGAAATCTTAATACATCTGGTTTTTCATTTAAAGAGTTACTAATAGTTTCTAAAAAGTCTTTTTCCAAATAATCATCACCGTCTAAGAAAACTAAGTAATCTCCTTTTGCTTTTTTGATGCCAAGATTTCTAGCTTTAGAAAGTCCTGTGTGTTCTTCATAAATTTTAATCCAATTATATTTATTTATATAATCATCGGCAATTTTTTCACTGCCATCATCGCATTTATCTATAACAGTAATTACTTCAAAGTTTTTGTAGGTTTGATTGACTACTGATTCTAGACAATTTTTTAAATATTTTTTAATATTAAATATTGGAATTATTATACTAAATTTCATTACATTTTATTTTCCTTTTTTATCTTGTGATTCATTTATACAACTATCACAATATGCTTTCATTTTTTGTTCGCTGTGCGCAATTTTTTCATCAATTCGGAACATTAGTCTACTATAAAATGGTGATATTATTTTTTTTATTATATGCTTTAATACACGTTTTATATTTATATTATTATAAGCAAATTCCTCTTGTAATATTTTTTCTAAAACTTTTTTATCATAATAATTTGTTATGTTATTTGCATTAATAATTTTTTTCAAGACTTCTTTTCGCAAGCAAATGATTTCTTTTTGATTGGCAGAGTTTGTAATAATATCTTTTCTTAACTGGATAGTTTCAATTTCATTATTTGTTAAATCTAAATTTAAGTATTTTTTTAATTGGTTTTTCATTATCGCCTTATGCGAATCGTGAATTTTTATCTCATTTTGGCCAGCTGTCGAGTTCGTGTCAGAACATCTATAATCAAGTAAACTACAATCAATATTTGAAATTTTAAAACAATTTACAGCTCTACTCCAAAGTTCGTAATCCTCAGTAAAATAATTTTTATCATAGTATAGATTGTAATGTTTAATCATATCTTTTCGCATCATTACTGTTGGATGAATAAATGGTGTTTTAAATAGGGTAGTTACTTTTAACGTTTCAGGGTCTGTTTTAACTGGGATATTTCCTTGATATTTTCCAAAGAAATCTCCGCTTGTTCCGCAAATACCTACGTCTTTGTGATTTTCTAAAAATTCTACTTGTCTTTCAAATCTAGTAGGATGAGATATATCATCGTCGTCCATTCTAGCTATGTATTTACCCTTGGCAGCTTTAATACCAATGTTGAGAGATTCAGCAAATCCTACTCTTTCTGTATTTTTTATGATTTTGATTCGTGAATCATTAAGCTTTTTCAGCATTTTTTCTATAATTGTCTGATTTTTGCAATATTCAAGAACGACTATTAATTCAAGATTTCGATATGTTTGATTTAAAATACTGTCAACTGACTCTTGTAAATAATCATATCTTTCATAGGTTGACATAACACATGATACTAGTGGTTTAGATTCTTCGTTATTAGAAACTGATATGCTTTGCCATTCTAATTCGTTTGCTTGCCAACTTGGAAACATATTTCTTAATTTTGAATTATTCCAAAATTTTTCATCTCCATAGGCATGAACGATACTTGCTTGTTTTAATTTGTCAAGTTGTGAGGGATGACAACAATATTTATCAATGTCGATTAGATCTACATTAATATTAAACTCTTGTATAAGTAAATTTATTATACCTTGATCTGGCCAATTTAATATTTCTAAATATTCATTAGTTTTCTGAATACACCAATTAAACATTTTTTTATAATCTTTTAAATTATCTTTTAACACTAATATTCCAGAATTATATAATTTGTCAAACATATTATATTTTAAAATTAATTTTTTGAAATTTGCTTCTATATTGAAGTTTCCCATTGTTCTTGTTGCAGCAAAACCGCTTTCGTTGCCGTAATTTTGTAGTCCTGATATATCACCTTTAATTAGTATATCTACATCATTCCATATTACTGTTTCGTAGTCATCTAGTAATTTAAAACATTCATACCTATAAAATGCAGCTACCGAATATTTTTGGATGGCTTTAGTGTTTAAATTATTATAACTATCAGAATTAATTTTTACAAATTTCACCTTTAATATTTTATTTATGGAATCTTTTTGTTGCTCGCTTATTTGATCTATATAAACTATTATATCATCCCAAAAAACAGAATTATTCTTTTTTAATCCAATTAATGTATTTGCTAATGCAAACATGTAATTATTAGTTATTCCAAACACTAACGCACATCTTTTTTTTGACATATATTCTCCTTACTTTTTTATATTATTCTTTATATCATTAATATTATTCGTATTATCTTGCATAGCATTAACTACTGCTTCTTCTACTACTTTTGACAATCTTATCATAGATTTTCTATAAAGTGGTCTACATAATTTAACTATTGCCCTTTTAAATAATGATCTTTTTTGAACTGGTTCTGGTGTTTCTGCTGGTATATCAATATGTTGTGGTTTAATTTTATAATATTGTCCTATAAATTGTGTCCATATATCATATAAATTCACTATTCTTTTTGCAATGTTTATATCATCTTCAAAATAGATTGATCTAAATACTTTAGCATCCTCATCATATGGAAAGTAATAAAATTTTTCTAAAATTAAATTTAATTCGTATGGTTTATAGTCTAATTCACATAAATTTGATTTATATTCTTGCATGTATGTTCTAATCATTTCTATTGAACTTTCTTGAGCACATTTGATTGTCCATTCTTCTGGATAATAAGCAGTAAGCTTTCCTTTTTGAATTTCTTCTTTTTCAAAATCGATATGAACGCAGCTACCATCACATTTTGAAAATAGTTGTTCTCTGATGGAACCTGAAATCTTAGGCATAGTAGGTAATATAGTATCAATATTAAAACCTATTTTTTCGCTTCTATTATAAGGGATGCGGTCTTTTGAATGGATATAAATTGAATTTATTTTCTTCTCTAGCAAAATTGATAATATAGTTTCACCACGACCACTATATCCTACATCAATAAGACAGCTATTCTCACCAAAAAACTTTTTAAAGTAATTTTTGGCTGCTTTTCTATTTTCTAAGTGCTTAATTTCATTGTAAAAATGCTTTAAATAATAATCTAAGAATTCTTTAGTTTCTCTTTCATTATTAAAATTATTTACGTATGAATAACCACTTTTTAAAATTTTTCTTTTATATTCTGATTCAGATATTTCTATATGGTCTTTAAAATATTTATAAAATTTTTCTGGTGAAAGTGGTATATTTTGACGAGAATATATTAATGAATAGTAATCTAATTTATCTTTTATTGAAAGAGGTAAAAATACCTTCCTTGAACAATATAAATAATCTGTCCTAGCGGTATCTTTTTTAAATATTTCATTATAAGCTCTCATAAGCATATAACCATCTCTAGATACAAATAATAAATTATCATAATTATTTTGATTTTTTAGTTTATTTATTCGTAAAGATATTCCGAATAACGATAAGAACATTGGAATTTGTCCAATTATTCTTGGACTAGAATAATATTCATTATTTTCTGTTGCTAAAAATGGATAATCATAAATTTCATTTGAGATTAAGGCTAATAGTGATTTATTCCCCATAAAGTTTAAGGAATCATCAACTAAAAACATTGATGCTTTTTTTGTATTAATATAATTACTATACCAATTACTCTCATATAACATGGATGAAATCTTTTTTAATTCAAAACTCTTAATTTCGTATCTACTAGGTGATATGACATCTGAGTTGTAATTATCTCCAATATGCATGATTTTATCGGCTGTTATTGATAAATTATTTAAAACGAGTTCGAATGCCTTACCGCTACCTTTTAATTTTTTAGTTTCACTAGATAAAAATATTTTATAAATATTATTATATCCATTTTTTTCTAGAATACTTTTAATTGTAGTAATATCTAAGTACATGTCAGAAATAATAATTATTTTTTTACCGATGTAATTTGCTAAATCATACAATTCTTTTGCTGAATTTCTACAAATACAATATTTTATTTCAAGTTCTTTTTCATACTCTTTTAATTCATCAACAAGACTTGCATCTATTTCCTTATAATTGTCTTTAATAAAATCATAAATTTCATCAATTGTAATTTCTTCAATGCCTTTTCTATTTATTAAATTTTTTCGACATTGGTTTTCAGCTTCAATTCTTATAGAAGAAAAATAGATGTATTGGTTCTTTTTGTAATGTGAGTTAAATTTTTTATCGAGATTATAAAATAAATCTATTGGTTCTAGACACTTACGTTTAATTAGCGTATCAAAAATGTCAAAACTAACATATTCTATCTTTTCATCTATTATTGTTTCTTTAATCATTTGATAAATATCATAATGGTAAGACAATGAGCCTTTTATAGAATAATAATAGTTTAAATCGTCAAAATTAAAGTTTTCAATTTTAGATTTTAAATTGTTTTTTGTAAAAAATGTTGCTGGTAAATTATAATTTTTCATTATCCAAGCTGTTAATGAGTCTAACACATTCATTCTAATCTTTTCTTCACTAATTTTTTGTTGGTAAATGTTCACTATATTACTTAAATACTCCTCAATTTTTAAGTTTCTTGAGTATTCAGCATCTTTTTCATAATAGTATGAATTTTTAAAATATAATAAGTGTTGATCTATTTTTATCTTATGAGAATTTTGCCATATTTTGTATGTAAAAGCGAATGAACTATTTTCTTCACTTGCTGATAATATGGCTTGTCTACTGATTAATTTGTTAAAAAATGTTTGGATATTATTATAATAAATATAGTTGTTTAAGAAAAAGTATTCTTTGTCATTATCTTCACTAAAACATGTAAAATTTATTATAGGGCTTAAAGAATAGTATTTTTTTTGGTTGTTTTCGATGTAATAACAGTCAGTTAATGTTAAGTCACAATTGTAAGACTCAAGTATTCTAAAATGATCACATCCAAATACACAATCAAATGACGTAAAAAAATAATAATTGAATTCATAACCCTTTACGTATTTATTAATGTCAGAAATAATATTATTATTGTTACATTTTCTTTCAATTGAAATTTTTTCTAAAAATTGGTCCTCGTAGTCATTAAAATCAAAATAATTAGAGCAATAATCAATAATGTAGATATTATCTATTTTTCTAGATTGATTTTCAATGGACTTTAAAGAATTTCTTATTTCTTGCCCTGAATAAACTTTATTTGCAATATATACTACATTTATACTTTTATTTGTTTTTAGCATTTTCACCACATACTTTCAATATTTCTTTTTCTATTCCCAAACACATTTGTTCTTCACTAGGAAAAATATCACAATATTTTATAGCGTTTTTTACTTTTGTCTCTCTTAACTCTTTGTTTATTAGTAAGCTTATTATTTTCTTGGCAATTTCTTCCGCAAAAGGTTCAGCTAGTGTTATATTATTATAATCGTTACCATAGTTAATTATATTGTCATTATAATCAAGGTCTACTACGGCGACTCCACAACAACTCATTTCGTATGGTACAAGAGATGGGTTGGTAGTTGAAAAAGCTAAGCCTATTTCCATTTTTCTATACAAATCTCCTAAAAGTCTAATATTTGGTACTAGTCCATGATCAACAAAGTCAAATGGCACGTTTTTATATGAAACTGAATTTTCGCCATAAAAGTGAATAGTAACATCAGGTAACTCTTCTTTTACAATTTTAAGAGCATCAACGCCAAGTCTATAACATCTTCTTGGCATTCCTGGTTTAGCAAAGAAAACAATACTCATGTCATCTTTTTTCTGACCGTTATAATTATATATTGAACGATCAAGTGGAAAATAAAATGAATATCCTTCTTTAACACCAAAATCTTTTTTTAAAAAATTTAATGGCCATGGTCCAGAAGTTATCGGATATAAGCCTAATTTATATGATTGGTGTGCTCTAATAAAATCATCCCCCATTGGAGTAAAATATGATTCATAGTCTTGAATAAAATAAAATAATTTTTTAGCTTTTTTTTCATTAGCTTTTACAATATATGCACTTTCAAAGTGAGTAGCCACTAAGGCATCACATTTTTCAATGTTTTCAGTACCATATATGATGTTTGCTTGTAAATCAAAATAATTATTTTTTATAAATTCCTGAGCTTCTACTCCACTGTATACAGGATCTGGACTTGTTGATCTCTTGTTATCTATATACACAGTAACGTCGTAGCCCTTTTTACCTAAGTAACCTATAATTCTAAAAAAATTTCTATGACCACCACTTCCCTTTTGTGGTAGAGGTATTATCCAACTTATTTTAAAGTTATTAGTTATTTTCTTTTTTACATAATAATCATTTTTTATAATTTGACCAGTAGAATTTGAGGAAATGTAATTTACTTTATTTGTATTTTCTTTACTTGGTTTTCTAAAAATTCTTTTAATTAATCTATAAATATTTCTAAATATTTTATAAATTACTAATAAAATACTATAAATTAGTTTGATTATAATTTTAATAAATTTTGGTAGATTATTATATATATAATATAATTTTTCAGCTATTTCATAAAATTTTTCCATGATTGTACTCCTTATTTTTTACCACTCAAGATTAATATTAAAGCTAGTAAAATATTCTTTGATCTTTAATATCTTTTTTTTTATGAATGGGATTTTAATTATTGCTTTTTCAGCAAGTTTTCTAACACTTTCTATTATAACACATCCGATAAATATTCCAATTGTATATAAAAGTAGATTTGCAATTGTAGAGTATCCTGTTATCGTTCCGACCCCTTTGTCAATTTTTAATAGTTTATATAAGAATTCTCGAACATATATATTGTCATGAATAAGATAAACTCCAAAAGTAGTGGAAGATAAGTAATTTATAAATTTATTATTTGGAATTTTCATGTTATTAAATAATTCAAAATATGCTATTGTTTGAATTATTACAAATGGAGAAGCGTAAGATACATGATTACTTGCTAATCTTTCGCTTATTTCCTTTAGTACGGAACCGTCACTTGGTAAGGTTGAAGATAGATTATATAACATAAAATTAATCACTGCACAGAAAATGAATGTCAAAATCATTATGAGATTATACGAATTATTACTGATTTTATTTAATAGTTCAGATTTTTTTAGTGGGTAAAGCCTTAAAAAAGCTCCAATGAAATATAAAAATATAAAATTATAAAAATTAAATCCAGTATTATATAAAAATTTTTGACCTGAAAAGTATGGTAAAATTGAAAAAATCACAAATAAAACTATTAATAGATATTTAAACTCTTTATAATCTAATTTATTAATAAATTTATTTAAATAGTCGCTTAATATATATACGATTATGTAAAAATTTATAAACCAATAATTACTTATAGTGGAAGGTAAAAAATTGTTTATATGCATTGCTACTGTTACGTTAGTCGCTGTACCTATTTTGCTTGCTACTATGAGAAGCACTTCTGAGTAAAAAATAACTTGGATAAACAAACTTAAAAGTTTATGAAGTTTAAAATGATTTTTTGATTGAAAATATCCGGAAAGTAACACAAATGAGTTCACATGAACTAGTGTAAAAAAATCAACGATGGTATAAAATGTTTTTAAAGATTCTTGTGAACAATTGTTAATATAATTGCCGTGAACTAAAATATGGTACATAACAATGAGCAACATTGAAATAACACGCATTAGTTCAAAGTTAGATTCGCGGTTTTTCATGGTATCCCCCCTCCATCTTAATAATAATTTTTTTGCAAAAAAATAGAAACTACTATTATTATATAATAATAGGCCGAAAATAAAAAGGTTTTTCTTATATTTACAAGAAATATTTAACCAATTTTATATTTTTGAAGAAGAAATTAATTATTTCTAATGAAGCAAAAAATTAAAACGAGATACATATTATCCCGTTTGTGTAAATATATTAAAATAAATTTAATGCTTATCGTTAATGTTATCACCGGTTATAACATTTTTTGTTAAATAATTATAGAAAATTTTCATCATCATATGGTCAAATGTCATGTGTAAATCTTCATCAATTTGCATGTCTAATTCATCAACATGCATTTTATAATCTGCTAATTCTTTTAATTTACCACCAGTATAACCAGTAATTCCTACTACTTTAGCTCCACATTCTTTTGCATATTCTGCTGCGTTAACAACATTTTTTGAGTTTCCTGAACCACTAATTCCAATGAATAAATCGTTCGGAGTAATTTTATTTCTTAGTTGAAATCTAAATACTTCTTCATATCCGATGTCGTTGGCAATAGCCATTATTGTAGCAACGTTGTCATTTAAACAGTAGAATTTGAACTTTTTATCAACGTATTCGCTTATTCCTTTATTGAAATCATTTTGGAAATGACTTGCTGTACTAGCTGAGCCTCCGTTACCACAGATATAGATTGTTCCTTCTCTATTGTATGCGTCTAAAATTGCATTCATAGATTCATTTATTTCATCTAAATTGAATCTTTTTATTACTGCGATTTCCCTTTCATAATATTCTTGAATTGCTTTTTTAAAATCCATTTTAATCCTTCTTTCTATTAAAGCTTCTTTGAAGCTTTTTTACTAAATAATTTATTTACTGCGTCATTTAAATCATTTGCCACCATAGTTGGAGAGACGTCATATTTTCCATCCTCACCTTTTTGTCCAGTTTTTACAAGCACACTTTGAATTCCAGCATTTTCAGCCATTTTAATATCTAGTGTAGAATCACCAATCATTATGGAACTTGATAAATCAATGTTGTGCTCTCTTGCTGCTTTTTCTAACATTCCCGTTTTAGGCTTTCTACAATCACATTCTATTTTTAATTCTGGAATTTCTCCTTCAAATCCTTTATCTGGGTGATGTGGACAATAGTAAATGTCATCTATATATGCTCCATCTAAGCCTAGAAGTGTTTCCATCTTCTTGTGGATTTCCTTTAACTCATCTTCAGTAACCTCTCCTCTTGCTATAACTGGTTGATTTGTTACGACAATTGCAAGATAACCACTATTATTTATTTTTTTGATAGCTTCTGATGCCCCAGGAATTAATTTAAAGTCCTTTTCTTCTCTTAGGAATCCAACATACTCATTTATTGTTCCATCTCGATCTAAAAAGACTGCTTTTTGTTTATTAGCTAAATTTTTTGCATCACAGATTCCGCTTGAATAATCCTCTTGAACTCTTCTATATCTTTCTGGAGTTCCCATGTCTTTTGCGTATTCACTCGATTTATAAGATACAACTTTTCCCTCTTTTATCAAAGGTACAATTATATCTTTTTCATAATTATATTTCTTTTGGTCAGGTAAATAGTCAAAAACTCTAGGTGAGAATATCATAATTCCAGCATTTACTAAATTGCTATAATTGTATTTTGTTCTGTCATTTGTCTTATAATCAAATGATTTTACAACTCCGTTTTCTTCTACAACTAAATCACTATCAAATGGATGCCCATTTGGGTGGGTTAATAAAGTTATATCAGCCTTGCTTGCTACGTGATACTGTTCCATTTTTTCAAAATCGATGTCTATGAAAACATCTGCAAGTAAAAACACAAAGTTTTCTTTAATTTTGTCTTTAAGAAAATATAGTGAGCCTGCTGTTCCTAATGGCTTTTGTGGGTCTTCTTCAATGTAGGAAATATGCAAACCTAAATCTTTTCCATCTTTAAAGTAGTCTTTAATAACATTTCCTAGATGGCCAATAATAATTGTAATATCTGTTATACCGTTTTTCTTTAAATTCATCATTTGGTGTAGTAAAATGGGATATCCTGAAATTTCTAACATTGGTTTCGGTATAACATCTCCTGTTAATTCGGAAACACGTGTTCCTTTTCCTCCCGCCTGAATGACTGCTTTCATATTAATAATGTTCCTTTATGTATTTTGCAGTTTCTCTTACTGATTCATCAGATGTATGATTTGCATGCCATCCAGCATTATGAATCTTTGTTAAATCGTATTGGAATTTTGGAACATCGCCTTTCCAACCTACGTTTCCACCAGTATACTTATATTCAACATTTTCATATCCTAGTTCTTCACATACTATGTCTGCTATTGTTGTTACACTTGTTGCACTTTCTACACCAGCATTATAAATTTCTACACCTTTTTTCATTTCAATGTCTAAAGTGAACTTAATAATTGCATCAACTAAATCTAATACATATAAATATGGTTTTGTTTGTGTTCCATCACCTAATATTTCTAATTCATTAGGATTTTTTTGTAATTTTTTTACAAAGTCATAGATAACTCCATGGGTTAAATTTGGTCCAATAACATTTGGAAATCTAAATACTACTGTATTAAAGTCGTTCATAAAACTGTATGAAGAAATAAATCCTTCTGATGCGTATTTTGCTCCTCCATAATATGAAATTGGATGTAAATCTCCAGCAATTTCCGTTAATAATTCTTTTTTATCTCCATAAATTGCAGATGTAGATGAGAAGAATAATTTTTTGATGTTTTGTCTTCTCATATATTCTAATACAGTGTATGTTGTCATAAAGGTATCATTAAAGTCAACGCTTGGATTTTTGCCACCTTTTTGAATATCTGAGTTTGCTGCTAAGTGATATACGATATCAATATGTTCATCTTTAAGTTGTTCACAAAAATTTTCGGTTTCTTCAATATTAATATTATAGAATTTGTAAGCTTCATTATCTTTAAAACAATCAACGTTTTCTTGTTTTCCTAATGTAAAGTTGTCAACAACAACTACTTCTAGTCCTCTTTCTAATAGTTTTCTGACTAAATGCGTACCAATAAATCCGGCTCCGCCTGTAACTAATGCTCTCATATTTCTCCTCCTAATTTACAAATATAACGGTTGTACCCATGTGGTCAAATTTGAATTCCATTTCAGGTAAATCGCTCATTTCTTTTCTAAAGTTTTCTTGTTTTTCTTCTGGTACATAGAATAGGAAGAATCCACTGCCACCAGCTCCTAATAGTTTTCCACCAGTTGCACCTGCTTTTATTCCTCTTTCATACCATTCATCAAATTGAGGATTACTAATTCCTGATGCTAAAGTTCTTTTAATTTTCCAGTTTTCGTCTAATATTTTTCCAACTGCATCAATATTGTTGTGCTCTAGTTCGTATTTTAAATCGTAAGTCATTTCCATTATTCTTTTTTGACCTTCTTCTTTATCTTTAGCACTTACAATATTTTTTGATTGTTCCTCTAAAATTGCTGAAGCTTTGTGCTCACCACCAACGTATAGCATAATTAGATTTTTTTCTAACTGTTTAAAAGCTTCATGATCTAATAATACGGGCTCTACATCCACTGAACCATCTTTATTAAATTTATAAAAATTTAGTCCGCCAAACGCTGCAGCATATTGATCTTGTTTTCCATTTGTTGTGTGTACTATATTATTTTCCATGTTACATGCTGATGCAGCAACATCAGGTTTAGATATATATTCTCTTTTGTAACACTTTAAGTTTTTAATAAGTCCTACTGTAAATGAACTAGAAGAACCTAATCCAGTTCCTGATGGAACATCGGCTATCGATGTTATTTCTAACCCTTCTAAGCCTTCCTGCTTTAAACATTCTCTAAAAATATTGTGTTCTATGTCATCAATATTTTGTACTGTTTCAGTTTTAGAATATTTTAACACAGTGGTTTTTTTATCAAAGGATGGATGACTTGTGATATACATATACTTATTAATTGTAGTACTTAGTACACATCCTCCATGTTTTTCATAAAACGACTTAATGTCACTACCGCCACCACATAAACTTACTCTAAATGGCGTTCTTGTTATAATCATTGTTACACCTTCCTTTAATTTATATTTAATATTATAACCTATTTCATTAATTTTCTATAATATTCATTGCAAACCTGTTTGGCATTGCCCATTTTAACAATTTTGCCGTGGTCAAGCCAAATAACTTTGCTACATATTTCTTTAATACTCTCTATTGAATGAGATACATACAATACGGTTGTACCACCTTCAATCATAGACATCATTTTATTTTTACTTTTTTCTTGAAACTTGATATCACCAACAGATAATATTTCATCTACTATAAGGACTTCAGGATCAACTATTGTTGATATTGAAAAAGCAAGTTTTGCAACCATACCTGATGAAAAGTTTTTAACTGGAACATCAAGAAAATCTTTAAGTTCTGAGAACTCCACAATTTCATCAAAGCGTTCTTCTAAAAATTCTTTAGAATATCCTAGAATTGCACCGTTTAGATAAATATTTTCTCTTGCAGTTAATTCTCCATCAAAGCCAGCACCTAGCTCAATCATTGGTGAAATTTTTCCATTTACGGTTACTGATCCAGTAGTTGGTTTATAAACGCCACTAACTACTTTTAGAAGTGTGCTTTTACCAGCGCCGTTAGCACCGATTATACCAACAACATCACCTTTTTTTATTTTAAAATCTATATTTTTTAGTGCCCAAAAATATTCATTCTTCTTTTTCTTTTTTGGAGAAAAAAAATTAATAAAAATCATTTTTAGAGAATTGTCTTTTTCAACTCCAAGGTTAAATTTCATCGAAACATTTTTTAGTATTATCATAAATATAACCTCCTACATGTAATAGACAAATTTGTCTTGTTTTTTTCTAAATATAATCATACCTATAACCATTGTGATAAAGCCACTTAAGAATAAGGTAATTACGTTTGTTAAAGATGGTCCATTTCCAAATAAAACTATTTCTCTAATAGTATTAATATACTGATAAAGTGGATTAAACTTAAATATATTTTGTAGGAAAGGTGGAAGTATTGTTATTGAGTAAAATATTGGTGTAAAATAATTTAAGATTGTTAATAAAATTCCCCAAATATAAATTACATCTCTTAAGAATACGGTTACAGTGGATAAAATATAGCCGATACCAATTGTAAACATAAGTACACATAAAAAGACATAAGGTAAATACAAGTACCAAATATTTAGTGAACATTTAGTCTCTTCAACAGGATCACCGGATAGAAATATGATTAAAAAGAAAGGAATTAAAGTAAACAAGAAATTTATTCCTGCAAATAGGCATTTTGCTAATGGAAAAATATATTTTGGCATGTAAACTTTATTAATTAAGGAAAAGTTTCCAACAATAGATGTTAAACAACTATTTGTAGCTTCACTAAAGTAGTTAAAAATTAATAAACCACTCATTAAATACACAAGATAGTTAACACCTTCCATGTTAAATTTAAACATATTGGAAAATATTAAAGCCATTACGCTCATCATTAATAATGGGTATAAAATACTCCATAATACGCCTAAGACACTTCTTTTGTATTTTACTTTA
>URUT01000011.1 GCA_900551105.1 uncultured Mycoplasmatota bacterium | reverse complement strand
AGAAGATAAAGAAAAATATTTTGATGATGATGAAATGTGGAATACAGCTGAAAATAAACTAAGAGAAGTATTAAATGAACTCGGCGTAGATTACTTTGAGGCTAAAGGTGAAGCAGCATTCTATGGGCCTAAACTAGATGTTGAAGTTAAGCCAGCCGTAGGTCCTGAAATAACCTTATCAACTTGCCAATTAGACTTCTTGCTACCTAGAAGATTTGATTTATCATATATTGATAATAAAGGTGAAAAACAAGTACCAGTAGTTATTCATAGAGCTATCTTTGGTACGTTTGATAGATTTACCGCTTTTGTTATTGAAGAAACTAAAGGAGCATTCCCATTATGGCTTTCTCCAGTAGAAGTTAATATCATCCCTGTGAATACTGAATTACACTTAGATTACTGTGAAAAAATCAAAGCCGAACTAGATAATCGTAATATCAGAACAAAACTAGACGACAGAAGCGAAAAATTAGGCTATAAAATGCGTGAAAGTCAAACTAAGAAAATTCCACTAACACTAATTATTGGTGATAATGAAGTTAATACACAAACAGTAAGCTATCGTGAATACGGCAAAACTGAAACTGAAAATCTAAGCATTGAAGCCTTTGTTAATAAAGTAGAAGAATGTATTAAAAATAAAAAATATAATATATAAAAAAAGTATCGCTAAAATTTAGCGGTGCTTTTTTGTAATAAAAACAAAATTTCCATTAATAATATAAGTAGATAATTTCACATAATATTTAAATAATTTTCACTTATTTTTCATTTTTACTAACTAATATTGTACTCAGAAAGGAGAAAAAATGAAAAGATGGCTTAAAAATTTAATTTCTATTATCTTAATAGTTCTATTTGCTAGTGGTATTGTTTATATGACTCTATCATCAAAAGAGACTAATAATCAAGGCCCTATGAATGGTAACATTCAAAATGCCGAAACCCCAAATGATAATCAAACTTGTGGCGAAATTCCCAACAAACCAAATGAAAACGAAAGCGGACAAAATGAAAATGGCAATGAAGTAAATACTCCTCCGGCAAAACCTGACGGGGAAGATAACAACGCTCTGACTCCCGGAGAAGGCATGAACGATATACAGGCAAACAATAACCAAATATCTTGGAGATATTATCTAGTTACTGGAGTATGTGCTTTAGGATTATCCCTTACAGTATTTTATTTAATTTTATCTAAATTTAATAAAGCAAGTATAGCAAACACATTTATAAATAGCGATAAAATAATTATCTATGTTCTTTCTAGTATCATCCTAACTATCTTTATAACATTCTTAAGCTCACAATTTAGTAGCAAAAGCAATAACCAAGGTATGCCAAATATGAATTCTAACATAACATACTCTTCAAATAACGAAATTACCGAAAATAAAAATTTTGCAAGTGAAACATTTACAAGCTCACAAAGTGATGAAAATGCCATGCTAATTAGTGGCGATGTTAGTGTTAGCGCTGAGTCTATTACTGTTACTAAAACCGGTGATTCCGACGGTGGAGATAATACCAGTTTTTATGGAAATAATTCAGCAGTACTTGCCAAAGATGGCGCAAATGTTCTAATAAATAATTCGGAAATTAAAACCGATGCTACTGGCGCAAATGGTGTATTTAGCTATGGTGGAAGTGCCACAACTAATAATAGTCAAACCGATGGCACAAGTATCACCATAAATGATTCTAAAATCACCACATCCAAAGATAATTCAGGAGGTGTCATGGTTACAGGCGGCGGTACACTTTATGGAAATAATCTAACAGTAAATACAGCAGGAACCTCATCAGCAGCAATTAGAAGCGATAGAGGAGGTGGTACACTTATAATTAAAGGTGGTACATACAAAACTATGGGAAAAGGTTCACCAAGTATCTATAGTACAGCTAGTATTACAGTTTCTGATGCTAAACTAATATCTACAGCTAGTGAAGGCGTAGTAATAGAAGGAAAAAATAGTGTTACATTAAATAATGTTGAACTAATAGACACAAATAATCAGTTAAATGGTTTATCTAAAACCTATAAAAATATTTTTATTTATCAGTCAATGAGTGGTGATGCATCTACTGGTGAATCTAATTTTTCAAGTACTGATAGCAAAATAACCACTAATAAAGGAGATACTTTTTATTTAACAAACACTAAAGCCACAATAACCCTAGAAAATAATACAATCAAAAATAATGATAAAACTGGTAATTTTCTAAGAGCAGAAGGAAGCTCATGGGGTACAAGTGGCAGTAATGGTGCAGATATAACCTTAAATTTAAAAAATCAAACAGTCTTAGGAAATTTTGTCTTAGATAGCATCAGTTCTATAACTATTAATGCTACCAAAAACTCAGTAATAGAAGGAGCAATCAATAATGAAAACACTGCCAAAAACGTAACATTAAAACTTGATAAGACAACTAAAATCAAACTTACAAAAGATTCATACATTACATCATTAGATAACGAAGATACAACTAACAGTAACATTGATTTAAATGGCTATAAATTATATGTTAATGGTAAGAGTATCTAAACAAAAACTAAAAAACGTAGTTTACTTTCTAATTAATATAATATAAAATTATAAATAGAAAGGAGCATTAAAATGCTAAAAAAACTAAATAAATTGTTATATGAAACTATTGGACTATCCATAGTAATGTTTATAATTGGGCTTATGTTTACTATTAAACCAGAAACATCATTCGAAATGGTAACTTGCTTCTTATCAGTAGTTTTAATTATCGGTGGCTTATATTTTCTATTTGAAAGAGAAACAAGCATATTCTTTAGTGGTTTTGTTACTCTTGGCGTTTTAGAAATTCTACTTGGAATTGTTATGCTACTTAATCCAGACATCGTAAAAAGCTTATTTCCAATAGTTACTGGCATTGTGATGATAACTAAATCTTTCCTTGACTTTAGAATTTGCATTCTGCTAATAGAATCAGGTTATAAAGCAGGAATTTACCCACTAATTTGTTCTATAATATCAATCTTATGTGGTTTATTTATTGTCTTTTATCCTCATTTAGGAGCTATGGCTATTACTATTTACTTTGGTATTACTCTAATGCTTTATGCAATATCAAATATTATAAATACAATTATATTTAAAAAGAATTTAAATAGTATAGTAAAGCTTTTATCAAACTAAGAAACACTTCGGTGTTTTTTTTCTTTACCTAAACAAAGACAAATGATAAAATAACAAATAAAGAAGGAGTTTAGATGAATAAAATAGAAATATTTAGTGTAGAAATAAATTATATTAAAAATGCCGATTTAAAAGAAAGCTTAAAATTAATCGTAGATAAATTACCAGATTATTTTTTTTATGAAGCAGCTTCAAGTACTGGTAAATATCATCCAAAATATGCTCTTGGCGATGGTGGACTTTTAAGACATAGCAAAGCCGCTACCAAAATAGGTTTAGAACTATTAAATAACCCCTTAATAGGTAGTAAATACTCTCCTAGAGAAAAAGACATGTTATTACTAAGCTTACTTGTTCATGATGGTTTAAAAAGAGGTTTAACTGAAGAAAAATATACTAGGGTAGACCATCCAATTTTAATGGCTAATTTTATTTTAGATAACTATCAAACCTTTAAATTAAACTTAGAAGATGCCAAGTTCATTAGTGACGTAATTAAAACTCACATGGGACCATACAACACTGATTTTAACGGCAATGTAGTTTTAGAAACTCCTAAAAATAAATATCAGAGTTTTGTTCACATGTGCGATTATCTAGCAAGCCGTAAATGTCTTGAAGTTCCCTTTGATGAAAACAACAATATAATTGCCTAAATAAGCATAAACCCTTGCACTAAATCATATTTTTTGATAATATATTCTTGGTTTTAAAAAACCAATATGTACATAAGTGGATTAAATTACCTAGTGGCCAGTGGTTGGTGATTTAAGTAGATACTTATGGGTAATTAACGAAAGGAAAGTGATTATAATGGCTGTTGTTTCTATGAGTTATTTATTAGAAGCAGGTGTTCATTTCGGACATCAAACAAAAAGATGGAATCCTAAAATGAAGGAATACATCTTTACATCAAGAGATGATATTTATATTATTGATCTTGAAAAAACTGCTGCATGTATTGAAAGTGCTTATGCAGAAATTAAAAAAATTGCAGATAACGGAGGTAATTTCTTATTTGTTGGTACTAAAAAACAAGCTAACGAAGCTGCAAAAGAAGAAGCAGAAAGAAGTAATTCATTCTACGTAATCGAAAGATGGTTAGGTGGAACATTAACAAACTTCCGTACAATTCGTAAAAGAATTAAACGTTTAGAAGAAATCGAAAAAATGGAAAGTGATGGACTTTTTGAAGTACTACCTAAGAAAGAAGTTATCGGCTTAAGAAAAGAATATGAAAAATTAAATAAAGTATTATGTGGAATTCGTAATATGGAAAAATTACCAGATGCTTTAATTATTGTAGATCCTAAAAAGGAAATTAATGCAATTCGTGAAGCAAGAAAATTAAATATTCCTGTATTTGGTCTAGTTGATACAAACTGTGACCCAGATGATGTTGACTTTGTAATTCCTGGTAATGATGATGCTGTAAGAAGTGTTAAAGTTGTTTTAGGAGTTTTAACAAACGCTATTTGTGAATCTCGTGGCTTAGAATTAATTGACTATGTTACTGAAGAAGACAAAACTAAAAAGAGTGAAAAACCAGCAAAAACTGTAAAAGAAGTATTTGTTGAAAGCTTAGAAGACGAAAAAACTAAAGAAGCAATCAAAGAAGAAAAAAGCATTGAAGATGAAGATTTAACTTTAAAGACTCTAGCAGAATTAAAACAAGTTGCTAAAAAAAGAGGAATTAAAGGTTATTCATCAATGAAAAAAGATGAACTATTACAAGCATTAAAATAATAAATAGGAGGAATAATTATGATAGATGCTAAAAGCGTAGCTGAATTAAGAAGTAAAACAGGAGCAGGCATGATGGACTGCAAAAAGGCTTTAACTGAAACTAATGGAGATTTAGAAAAAGCTATTGATTACTTAAGAGAAAAAGGCATAGCAAAAGCTGCTAAAAAAGAAAGTAGAATAGCTGCCGAAGGACTTGCTAATATTTATACAAATGCTAATAAAGCTGTAATATTAGAAGTAAACTCTGAAACAGATTTTGTTAGTAAAAATGCTGAATTTACAGATATGATTGATGAAATCGGAAATGCTATTTTAAATTCTGATGTAACTACATTAGAAGATGCATTAAACTTACCAGTTAGTGAAGGAACTGTTAGTGAATTAATTATTGCTAAAACTTCAAAAATTGGTGAAAAATTATCTTTAAGAAGAATTGAAGTTGTTACTAAAACTGATAGTCAAAACTTTGGTACATACTTACACATGGGCGGCAAAATTGCTGTATTAACCGTTTTAGAAGGTGCTAATAGTGAAGTAGCAAAAGACGTAGCTATGCAAGCTGCTGCTATGAAGCCTGAATTCTTAAAAGAAGAAGATATTGACGCTGAAAGAATTGAAAGAGAAAGAAAAGTATTTACTGAACAAGCAATCAATGAAGGAAAACCTGCTGACATTGCTGAAAAAATGGTTGAAGGCCGTTTAAAGAAATTCTTCAAAGAAATTTGTTTATTAGATGAACCATTTATTAAAGACGGCGACATCGATGTAAAAACTTACGTTAAAAACGCTGGTGGCGAAGTTCTAAAAATGGTTAGATACGAAGTTGGTGAAGGTATGGAACATAGAAGTGACAACTTTGCCGAAGAAGTAATGAATCAAATAAAATAAATTTAATAGTAAAATCTAGGAGTAAATATGAATAATAAAATCAAAGCAGTAATTGGGGTAGTAATTATTGTTGTAATCGGTGTAATTGGTTATTTAATCTATAAAAATAATAGTGAAGATAAAACCGAATATACCATTACAAATGATTCTTTAAAATTTAAAGAAGAATATGAAAGTCTAAACGGAAAAGATACTGGTTATAATCAAACATATCAAACATTAGACATCAAAAGTTATAACCCAATGCTATACTCAAACTATAATGAAATATTTGAAATTTTAGAAAAAGGAACTGGTATTATTTACTTTGGTTTCCCAGAATGTCCTTGGTGTCGTAACCTTGTACCAGTACTTGTTTCTTCTGCATTAGAAAGTAAAGTAGATAAGATTTACTATCTAAATATCAAAGAAGATCGTAACTCTCTTACTTTAACTAAAAAAGGCAAAATTAAAACTGAAAAACAGGGTAATGAAAATTACTTAAAATTAGTAGATATCTTAAAAGATTATCTTCCAGTATATGATGGATTAAATGATGAAACAATTAAAAGAATTTATTTACCAACCGTTATCTTTGTTAAAGATGGTAAAATAATTGGCTTGCAAGAATCATTAGAAAGTTATCAAAAGAGAGTAGAAAATAATCCTTTTGACCCAATGACTGAAGCAGAACAAAAAGAACTTTCAGATATTTTTAAAGGATATTATTCAAAACTAAAATAAGTTACGTAAACACTTACGTAATTTTTTTATGCAACTAAAAAGACTATAAGTCTAAAACCTCATAGTCTCTAGCTTTATTATTTGTTAAAGAATCCTTTATTGTTTCTTGAAGGCCTAAATTAGTATTTGTGCCTAAATCATCTTCTAAATCAATTAACTTAAGTATTTCTTCAAATGTTGTCTCACCAGTTACCACCTTTGAAAGGCCATCTTGTAGCATCGTAATAGTTCCTGATTTATAAACTAATTTTCTAAGTTCCGGTTTAGAAGCATTACTAACAATCGCATCTCTAATCGCTTGATTAATTAAAAGCACCTCATGAATTGCAATTCTGCCAGCATAGCCTTGATGACAGTGTTCACATCCTTTTGGCTCATAAATTTCATTAACCTCAATATTCAAAGCATCTTTAAAAACTTTCTTTTCATAATCAGTTGTTTGTCTGCTAGTTCGGCAGTGCTTGCAAAGTCTTCTAGCAAGCTTTTGAGAAATAATTCCAGTAAGTGCTGCTCCAAGCAAATATCTTTCTACTGACATATCTGTTAAACGCTCAATTGTATTTAATGAGTTATTTGTATGGATAGTAGATAAAACCAAGTGACCCGTAATAGAAGCTCTAACAGCAATTCTTGCAGTCTCATCATCACGAATCTCACCAATCATAATAATGTCGGGGTCTTGTCTTAAAATACTTCTTAAAACGGTTGCAAATGTTAAACCAATTTCCGAAATTACTTGTACCTGATTAACTCCTTCAATATTCATTTCTATTGGGTCTTCTACGGTAATTATATTTCTATCCTCAGTATTTAATCTCTGCAATATTGAATAAACTGTTGTAGATTTACCTGTACCAGTAGCACCAGTAACTAAAATAATTCCATTTGGAACACTTATCATCTTTAAAACTTTATTATAATTTTCCTTATTAAAATCTAATTCTTCAATACCAGCACTACTCATTGAATAATCCAAAATACGAATAACTATTTTTTCACCAAGATTAGTCGGTAGGGAAGAAACACGTAAGTCTACTGAAACATTCTCAAGTTTATTCTTAATTGCACCATCCTGAGGTACTCTAGACTCAGTAATATTCATTCCAGCAATAATTTTAATTCTTGTAATCATATTCTTTTGAATATATAAAGGCACATGGCTATAATCCATTAAAGAACCATCGATCCTCATTCTAATCTTAAGACCTTTTTCATAAGGGTCAAAGTGAATATCTGATGCTTTTCTTTTAATGCCATCTAAAATAATAGAGTTAACAATATCAGTTATTGGAATTTCTTCATAATTAAAACTAACTAAATCGCTGTTAGGAGTAGAAAGCTGTTTTTCATCAAAAAGAACTTCATTATCACTAGTAGAGTCCATCATCTTTCCACCACCTTTTATTCTGTAATAATTATATCATATTTATTAAAAGAGACAAGCACCATATTGCAATTTTAAATAAAATAATATATAATAAACCTAGTTTTCAGAGAAACTGAGGAGTATTATTTAATTTTATTTATAGAGAGTTAACGTTTGGTGAAAGTTAATAATAAAAAAATAAGAAGGTTGCAGTGGAGAAAAATCGTTAATATGCGTTAAATATTTAGAGAATAACCATAGTTATAAAAGTAAGGTGGTACCGCGTTAAGAACGCCCTTACGTTTATAACTATTTTTTTAAAGGAGAATAAAATGTATCGGGAATTTGAAGAATATGTATTTAATAATTATGATGTAAAAGAAGAAGCAATAATTCGCAAGTATTATCACTCAAAAAGGGTAGCAGTCTTATCAAAAAAGATTGCAGAAAACATTGGATTAGACTACCATAGCACTAAACTAGCAACCCAAATTGGTTTGCTTCACGACATAGCTAGATTCTACGAATGGACTACGATACATTCATTTATTAATAATGGTTTTGACCACGGTTCGTACGGAGTTTACTTACTAAATAAAAATGATTACTATAAAGAATTTTCCGTGTTAGAAAGTGATAAACAAAATTTATATGACGCGATATATTATCATAACAAAAGAGAGCTACCTAATAAGCTAAAAAACAATAAATACTGTTTAATTATTAGAGATGCTGATAAAATAGATATTTTATACTCACTATCACAGCACTTTTTATACGACAATGATAGATCGCACATCATTAATCCCAAAGTATTAAAACAATTTAATAAAGAGGTTACAATCAAAAACAAAGAAATTCATTCTTATGCTGATCGAGTCTTACACTTACTGGCATTTGTCTACGATATTAATTATGATTATTCTCTAAAATTAATTTACGACTTTAAATATTTAGATAAACTTTATGACAATTTAGAGAACAAAGAATTTTATCAAGACTATTTTAATAAAATAAAAAAATATATAGAAAAGAGGCTTAATATATGTTAAACACAAAATATAATCACGAAGAAGTTGAACAAAATAAATATTCATATTGGTTAGAAAAAGGCTATTTCAAAAGTGGCGATTTAAATAAGAAACCATTTTGTATAGTTTTACCACCACCAAATGTTACCGGAGTTTTGCACCTAGGCCACGCTTTAGATGTTTCACTTCAAGATGCTATCATTAGATATAAAAGAATGGAAGGTTACGACTGCTTATGGCTTCCAGGAATGGATCACGCTGCAATTGCCACTGAAGCAAAAGTAGTTGATAGATTAAAAAAGCAAGGCAAAGAAAAACATTTAGTTGGTCGTGAAGCTTTCTTAGATGAATGCTGGAAGTGGACTGAAGAGCATGCACAAATTATCAGAGAGCAGTGGGCTAAACTCGGCATTTCTCTAGACTATACCAAAGAAAGATTTACCCTAGATAGTACTATTGAAAGAGCCGTTAAAGAAGTGTTTGTAAAGTTCTATGAAAAAGGTTTAATCTATCGTGGCGAAAAACTAATCAACTGGGACCCAGCAGCCCAAACCGCTTTATCAAACGAAGAAGTTAAGTATGAAGAAGTAAAAAGTGCTTATTATCACTTAAAATACCAAATAGAAGATAGTGATGAATACATCGTAGTAGCAACTACAAGACCAGAAACCATCTTTGGTGATACTGCCGTAGCAGTTAATGAAAAAGATGAAAGATATCAAAAATATATTGGTAAAAATGTTGTACTACCTTTAGTAAATAAACTAATTCCAATCATTGCTGATGAACACGCAGACATGACTAAAGGTAGTGGAGCCGTAAAAATAACTCCAGCATCTGACCCTAACGACTTTGAAGTTGGCTTAAGACATAACTTGCCAAGAGTAATTATTATGAATGATGACGCAACAATGAATTCAAACTGTGGCAAATACGAAGGATTAACTAGAGAAGAATGCCGTACAAGTGTAGTTGCTGAATTAGAAAAACAAGGAATTCTTATTAAAACCGAACCAATTGTTCACGAAGTAGGCCACTCAGAGCGTACTGGCGTTATGATTGAACCAATGATCAAAAAGCAGTGGTTTGTAAAAATGAGACCTCTAGCTGACAAAGTTTTAGAAAATCAAAAAAATAGTAAAACCAAAGTTCATTTTGTTCCATCAAGATACGAAAAAACTATGAATCACTGGATGGAAATCACTTATGACTGGTGTATTTCTAGGCAGCTTTGGTGGGGACACCGCATTCCAGCTTGGTATAAAGGTGATGAAATATATGTAGGCTTTGAAGCACCAAAAGAAGAAGGCTGGCGTCAAGATGACGATGTATTAGATACTTGGTTTTCATCAGCCCTATGGCCATTTGCAACTCTAGGCTGGCCAGAAGAAACTCCTGACTTAAAAAGATATTATCCAAATAACGTTCTAGTAACTGGCTATGACATCATTCCATTTTGGGTAAACCGTATGACCTTCCAAGGTGAAGAACTTCTAGGCGTAAGACCTTTTGAGCACTGCTTAATTCACGGTCTAATTCGTGATAAACAAGGAAGAAAATTTAGTAAGTCTCTAGGAAATGGTATTGACCCATTTGATATGATTAAACTATATGGCGCCGATGCCCTAAGATACTATTTAATAACTGATGTAGCAGCTGGTACTGATATGCGTTTTGACGAGGATAAAATAAAATCAATTTGGAACTTTATAAATAAAGTTTGGAACGCATCTCGCTTCGTTTTAACAAATATTGAAGATTTAAAAGAAATAAAACTAGAAAATTTAAAAAATGAAGATAAGTGGATAATCACAAAATTTAATAGTACTCTAGAAAACATTAAAAAGAATATGGAAAAATATGCATTCAATAATGCTGGAGCCTTAATTTACAATTTCATTTGGAACTACTTCTGTGACTACTATATTGAGATTGCTAAACTAACCATCAAAGAAGAAACTACAAAATCAGTTCTATGCTATATTCTAACTAATATCTTAAAAGTATTACATCCATTTATGCCTTACGTAACTGAAGAGATTTATCAAATGTTACCAATCAAAGATGCTGAATCAATCATGATTTCTGAATACCCTAAAGTAAGCAAAAAAAATAATTACGAAACAGAAACTGAAATAGTAGACGATCAAATAGAGTTTGTTAAAAACTTTAGAAACATCAAAGCTGAAAATAATATCACTAAAGACTTTAAAATTCTCTTTGAAACTAAAGATGACAACAACTTAATTACCCGTTTATTAAAACTAACAGACAATATTATAGATAAACCGCTAGACATCAAAACTTACAAGGTAATATCTAAAAACACCAAAGCAACAATCTACTTTGAAAAGCAAGAAACTGAAGAAGAGAAAAAAGCAAAACAAGATGCTATTGAATCCCTAAAAGCATCAATCTCTAGAAGAGAAAAGCTTCTTGCAAACGAAAACTACGTAAATAAAGCCCCAAGTAATATTGTTGAATTAGATAGACAAAAACTAAAAGAAGAACAAGAAAAATTAGCTGAACTACTAAAATAATCTGCTTGACTAATTAAGAAAAATCAATTAAAATAACGATAGAAATTGCCAAAGAGCCATATTTATTAAAACTAATCTTAAAGAGAGCCTATGCTGCTGTAATATAGGCAGATAAAGATAATAAATCCTACTCTTAACTAGCGCATTCTCGGATAATTCCGTTATCAAAATTAAGACAAAATAAGGATGGTACCGTGCTTATCTAGCACTCCTTTAGTATCATTCTTTTTTTAATAGGAGGAATCAAAATGAAATTAAAAAATAGTTTTTTCTACACATTAAGAGAAAATGCTAAAGACGAAGACAGTACAAGTGGTAACTTACTAGTAAGATCTGGTATGATTAAAAAAGTAGGTTCAGGTATCTATATGTTTATGCCTTTAGGTCTTCGTGTATTTAACAATATTAAAAATATAATCAAAGAAGAAATGGATAAAGCTGGAGCAGAAGAACTTTTAATGCCATCATTAATTCCTGAAGACTACTATGAAATTTGTGGAAGAGTAGAAGCCTTAGGAGACTCTATGTTTCACTTAAAAGATAGATATAGTAAGCCTTATGTTTTAGGCCCAACTCATGAAGAACTATTTGCTATCGCCGCTAAAAGTATGGTCAGAAGTTACAAAGACTTACCATTTACAATCTATCAGCAAGCAGCAAAATATCGTGATGAACCAAGACCAAGATATGGCTTAATTAGAGTAAGAGAATTTATAATGAAAGATGCATATTCTTTTGATAAAGATGAAGAAGGCCTAGACGTTTCGTATCACAAAATGTTTGATGCTTATAAAAAGATTTTTGACCGTATTGGTTTAAACTATGCCATAGTACGAGCAGACACGGGAATTATGGGTGGCTCATTATCTGAAGAATTTCAAGCCATCACCGACATTGGTGAAGACACAGTAGTATTATGTGACTCATGCTATTACTCATCAAACATAGAAGTATCTAAGCATGTACCTGAAAAAAGCGTTAAAGAAGCCAAATTAGCAAAAGAACTAGTAGAAACTCCTCACATGCAAACAATTGAAGAAGTAACTAAATTCTTAAACATTGATATTAAGAAAACTGTCAAAGCCTTGCTTATGAATATTGATAATGAACTAGTTATTTTCTTTGTTAGAGGTGACCGTACTTTAAATGAAGTAAAAGTAACTAAACTATTAAAATGTAAAGAAATTAACTTCGCAAATGATGAACTAATTAGTAAATCAAATGCAGTTCCTGGTTTTACAGGCCCAGTAAATTTAGAAGGAGCTAAAATCATTATAGATGAAGAAGTTTTAAAAATGACTAACTTCGTAGTCGGTGCAAATCAAGAAGGTTACCACTATATAAATGTCAATGTAGAAGACTTTAAATATGACTTAGCGGCTGATATCGTAAATGTAGAAGAAGGAGATACTTGTCCTGCTTGTGGCGGCAAACTTTACTTTAAAAAAGGCATTGAAATAGGTAACACCTTCAAACTAGGAACAAAATACTCAGAAAAATTAGGTCTAACTTATTTAGATGAAAATAACACATCCCATCCAGTAGTTATGGGTTCTTATGGAATTGGCCCAGGAAGAATTTTAGCTTCTTACATTGAACAAAATAACGATGAAAAAGGCATCATCTGGCCACTTAATATCGCTCCATTTAAAGTAGCTATTGCTCTACTAAATACTAACGACGAAGAAAGCGTTACTTTTGCAAACAGCCTATATGAAGAATTTACTAAAAACAATATAGATGTTATTTTAGATGACCGCGATGAAAGACCAGGCATTAAGTTTAACGACTTAGACCTTATCGGCATTCCAATTAGAATAACTATTGGCAAAAAAATTAAAGATAACCTAGTAGAGTTCAAACTAAGAAACTCTAGTGAAAATCTAGATATTAACAAGGATGAAATTTTAGACTACGCAATAAAATATATAAATCAAAATTTAGACTTTAAAAAATAAAACAAATATGTTAATATTATTCTAGGTGAATGATATGAATAAAAAAAGTAAAACATTACTTGCAATTGGAATCTGTGGTATCACAATTGTTGTCGGCTTTTGGTTTGGTATTATGTTATTCCAAGCAGTTATGCAATAAATCACGTTATGTGATTTTTTTTTGCCCATAAAAAAGGAAATAGATATATTTCTTACAATAATAATTATATAGGGACATAATTAGACAAGTTTCTTACCATTAAAATTGTAATATAAATGTGGTGATTAAATGAAAAAATATATTCCATACTTATTATCTTTAATAATTGGTACTGCCTTTGGCCTCATAATCTTTAGTAAAGCAAATTTTACCATTGATGACATCTTAAAAGATAAAATAAATGTAACTGCCTTTCAGCTAGGGGTCTTTAACGACATAGAAACTGCTAAAGAATTTAAAAATAAGTATAGCCCAGCAGTAATCATAGAAGACGATGATGCTTACAGAGTCTATTACAGTATGCTTACTGATACTAAAAGTATTACTAAAATGGAAAATTACTTAAACTCCCAAAAAATAGCTTTCTATAAAAAAGAAATTACCATAGAAGATGAAAATCTTATCAAAGCTCTAAACGATTATGAAAGTGGTATTAGTAAAGGTAATGATACAGTCCTAGTAAGTTTAAATAAAATAATTATGTCATCCTATAAGGAGAAAGAAATATGAAAATTAAAGAGTTACCTGACATTGAAAAACCAAGAGAAAGACTAATTAAATATGGTGCTAAAAATATTAGTAATGAAGAACTTCTAGCTATTCTTTTAAGAACTGGTAGTAAAGATAATAACGTTAAAATCATAAGTAGTAATATTCTCTCTAAACTAAAAAATATAGAAGATTTAGATAACATGACAGTTACCGAGCTTACCAAAATAAATGGAGTAGGTAAAGTCAAAGCCGTAACTATTCTAGCAGCAATTGAATTAGGTAAAAGAGTATCTAATAAAACCTATAATGAAAGTATTGTTTTAACAAATGCCAAAATAATCAATACATATTTTGCTCATCTAATCCTAGGAACAAATGAAAAATTACTTGTTATTTTACTAGATAATAAAAAAAGATTAATAAGCTATCAAATAATGTATGAAGGAACTAAAAATGAAACCCTAGCAAGTCCCAAAGAAATCTATAATTATGCGCTTCGTGAAAATGCTGATGCTATTATCATGATGCACAATCACCCATCCGGCATCTTAACTCCATCAGAAGCAGACATTTCACTTACAAGAATGCTTGCTCAAAGTGGTAAAATGCTAGGTATTTCTTTACTAGATCACCTAATTACTAATGGCAAAGAATATTACAGTTTTTATGAAGAGGAGCTAAAAAATGAAGCGTAAATATATATTATACTTAACTATTCTTTTAGTAGTTCTATTTCGCATGCAAATTTTAAATATCTTTAATAATTTTTCAAAGTTATTTCTAAAAAAGGAAACAAATCCCGAAATAGAAATTTTACAAAAAGAAGTCTCTGACTTAACAGACGAATATAGTAAGCTTCTAGACTTTAAAAATAGCATCGTCTTAAATGAATCATACACAATTACTAATATTTATAAAAATAATTATGGTTTTGATAAAATGATTGTTAATGGTACATACAAAATAAATAGTGAGGTTGTAACAAAAGATGGTTTAATTGGTATCGTAAGTAAAAGTATGTATAACACAAGTGAAGTAAAATACTTATATAATACTGGTATAATGGTAAAAATCAGTAACTCTGAAGGCAAAATAACTGGCAAAAACGAGCAAAACAATCTAATAATTAAAGAGGTAAGTAATTATAACGATATTAAAATCAACGATAAAGTCTATTCAGTTCACATGACTTATATAGGTAAAGTAGTAAATATCTTATATGAAGATCTAGATAACATTATTATTGTAAAACCAGTAAGTACGGATAACCTAGACTATGTAGGAGTAATTGAAAAATGATTATCCTAGACACCTTAATGATAAATTTATTAAATATCTATACATCTATAATCGTTCTAGAAATATTCAATCTAAACGATAAAAAAATCTATTTAACTCTAATATTAGATATCATCCTAAACGGAGTGCCATTTATCACCATTATAATTATTTTATTATATTTCTTGCATAAAAAAATAAGCACTAAACTAAGTAGTAACGTATGGATAAATTTAGTTCTAAGTATCATCTATTACTTCCTATTCGGTATCATTTTATATAGTATCTATAACAAATTTGATCAAAGCATCATCAACTTACTTTTAAATAATCTCCTAATCAATATATTATTAAATTATCTAGTACTTAAAATAATGAAAAGTTCGTATAATTGATTAGGTGATAGGGTGAAAAATAAAAAGTATCTAAAATCTTTAACAATAAGAATTCTCTTAAGCATTATTCTATTTTTGACAATTTCTATCTTTGTAAACTCCAGCAATAAAAATCTTCTAATTTATAAAAAATACTGCTATGATAAAAATCTAAATTACAGTAAATTTACCTCTATTTATAATAAATACTTTGGAAAAGTCTTGCCAGAAGCTAAGCAAATAAGTGTCTCTAAAGGTGTTATAGAATATAGTGAAGTAAACTCTTATAAAGATGGAGCGGTCCTAAAAACAAATAGTGCTATCTACCCTTATAAAAGTGGTATCGTTGTATTTGTTGGTGAAAAAGAAGATTATGATGATACAATTATAATTCAAGGAATGGACGGCATTGACTACTGGTATTCTAATGTAACAGATATTAACGTAAAACTCTATGATTACGTAGAAACTAGTGATATAATTGCTAATCCTAAAGAGGATAAAATATACGTACTATTTAGTAAAGATGGAAACTTTTTAAACTATGAAGACTACATTTAAGATAAGTCCATTAACATACATTATAACTTTTAGTGTCCTTTTGTGTGGCTATTTTAATTATTTTCTAATAATATTTCTTATTCTCTTAATTCATGACCTAGGCCACATTCTCCTAATTAAAAGATTTAACTATCAAATAGAAAGCATACTTATATTACCATTTGGTAGTCTAATAAACTCTAATATCAAAAATAATATTCCTAGCTATAAACTATTTTTAATAAGCATAGCTGGGATAATTTTTCAGTTAATCCTAACGCCCATCTTTCACATTCTATACTCAAATGGTATCGTAAATGATATATCATATAATATTTTTAAAACCTATAACACTATTATAATAGTCTTTAATTTACTACCAATAATCCCATTAGATGGCTCTAAAATTATGCAAAGTATCCTAGAAACCAAGCTTCCTTACCACAAAACTATTGCTTGTACATATTTTATCAGTTTAATATTTATCTTTATTTTCTTTATCAAAAATACTATAACTTTAAATTTAATTCTAGTTACTATTTTTATGTTCTATGAAACATATAAAAACTTAATAAATATAGACTATACATATAATTACTTTCTTTTAGAAAGATTTTTATACGATATCAGACCAAATAAGATAAAGTATATTAAAGATTTAAAGTCTCTTTATAAGAATTATTTTAATTTTATTAATAATGAAAGCGAAAAAAATGTCTTAAAAAGAAGGTTTAAACCCTAAAAAAGGCCTAAACTAATTGACACACTCATAAATATTTGATATTATCAATATGTTTGTAAATTAATTTTATAAACCGCTCTAAAAAGGTAAAAAGTTACTTTATGTACACCTTCAAGGCGTGTCCTAAAAAGATGGGAGGAAAGAATTAATGAAAGCTATATTTGTTACTGGTGGAAAACAATATTATGTTTCAGAAGGCGATGAAATCTTTGTAGAAAAATTAGAAGCTGAGGCAGGCAAAGAAGTAGAGTTTAACGAAGTACTTTCAGTAGGTGAAAAAGTTGGAACTCCAACTGTATCTGGTGCTAAAGTTATTTGTGAAGTGGTTAAACATGGTCGTGCTAAAAAAGTAGTCGTTTTCAAATACAGACCAAAAAAGAAATATCGTCTTAAAAAAGGTCATAGACAACCATATACTAAACTAATCGTTAAGAAAATTGTTGGTTAAGATGATTAAAGTATTAATAAAAGAAAAATCCATTACTTTAAAAGGTCATGCAAACTTTGCTGATTATGGAAAAGATATTGTTTGTGCAAGTTGTTCATCTATAATAGCAACTAGTGTAAATGATATGATGACAATCTCTAAAGAAAGCATTTCTTATAAGGATGATGGAAAAGAAATGGTAGTAGAAATATTAGATGATAACGAGTTAGTAATAAAATTATTTAATAACCTAAAAGAATTACTAATCAGTTTATCAAACGACTACCCTAAAAATATAAAAATTGAGAGTGAGGAATAATTATGTTATTTATAAAACTTAATATTCAACGTTTTGCTCATGTTAAAGCTCAAGGTTCAACTCAAAATGGTCGTGACTCAGAAGGTCGTAGATTAGGCGCTAAATTAGCTGATGGTCAAATGGCTAAAGCTGGAAACATAATTTATCGTCAAAGAGGAACAAGAATTTATCCTGGTGCAAATGTTGGTATGGGAAAAGATCATACTTTATTTGCCTTAATTGATGGCGTAGTAAAATATGAAAGACTAGGAAAAAGTAAGAAAAAAGTTAGCGTTTATGCTAAATAATCTAAGCACACCAAGTGCTTTTTTTTATTTTTCCTTTAAATTTCTAGGAAATAAAAAAAATCTATGTTATAATTTTAAAGGTGATAAGAGTGGAAGAAGTATTAAAAAGAATTCACGAATACAGTCTAGAAGAAATAATGGGTGAACGCTTTGCTCGTTATTCTAAATATATAATTCAAGACCGCGCAATCCCTGATGTAAGAGATGGCCTTAAACCAGTACAAAGAAGAATTATCTATGCTATGTATAGAGATAAAAATACTTATGACAAGCAATTTAAAAAATGTGCTAATGCTGTTGGTAATGTCTTAGGTAAATATCATCCTCATGGAGATTCTTCAGTTTATGATGCGTTAATACGTATGAGTCAAAGTTGGAAACAAAACCACATACTAGTAGAAGTAGATGGAAACAACGGTTCTATTGATGGCGATGGGCCCGCAGCCTACCGTTATACTGAGTGTAGGCTTGCTAAAATCAGTGAAGAACTATTAAAAGATATTGATAAAGACACTGTTATGATGGCTCCAAACTATTCAGACACCCTACTAGAGCCAACAGTCTTACCGGCTAAATTTCCTAATTTATTAGTAAACGGAACAAGTGGTATCTCAGCTGGTTATGCAACAAATATCCCTCCACATAACTTAGTAGAGGTATGTGATGCAGTTATTAAAAGAATAGATAGTCCAAACTGTCACGAAGACTCTATATTTGAAATCCTAAAAGGACCTGACTTTCCAACTGGTGGAATTGTTGAAGGCTTAGATGGTATCAAAAGTGCCTTTAAAACTGGAAGAGGCAAACTTATTGTAACCTCAAAAACCGAATTTCAAAAAAATAAAGGCAAAGACCAAATCGTTATCTCGGAGATTCCTTTTGAAGTAAATAAAGCTTTACTTGTAAAAAAAATAGACGATATTCGTTTTGAAAAAAAACTAGATGGCATTGCTGAAGTCCGTGATGAATCAGATAAAGACTCAAATATTCGTATTGTTATAGATTTAAAACAAGGTGCTGATAAACAATTAGTTCTAAACTACTTATTAAAAAACACTGAACTTCAAACAACATACAACTATAACATGGTATGTATTGATAAAAGAAGACCAAGACTTTTAGGCATCATTTCCATAATTGATGCATATATTGATCATCAAAGAGAAGTAATCCTAAAAAGAACTAACTTTGACCTAGCGTTTGCTAGAAAAGAAATGCATATTACTGAAGGTTTAGTAAAAGCAATTAGTATATTAGATGAAGTAATAAAAGTTATTAGAGGTAGTAAAAATAAACCAGATGCTATCGCAAACCTAGTTAAATCATTTGATTTTACCGAAGAACAAGCAACTGCTATCGTTATGCTACAACTATATCGTTTAACAAATACTGATATCACTGTTCTAAACGAAAAACTAGAAAGTTTACGTCGTATTATTGAGGAATTAACCGCGATTTTAAATGATGAAAACAAACTAAAAAGTGTCATCAAAGATGACTTACGCCGTATGAAAAAAGAATATGGTACTCCAAGAAAAACTGAAATAAGTGAAGTCGTAAAAGAAATCAAGATAGACCAAACAGACTTAATAACAAAAGAAGATGTAATAATTATTTTAACAAATGATGGCTACTTAAAACGTGTACCAATTAAATCTCATAATTCAGCTGATGGTGAAACAGCTTTAAAGCCAGGAGACTACGTAATATGTTATAAACAAACAACAACACTAAATAAGTTATGTATTTTAACATCCCTAGGAAACTATCTATACTTACCAATTCATGAAATACCATCATGCAAATGGAAAGATCAAGGAAAACATATTAGTAACTTTGTAACAGTTAATCCTGATGATAAAGTAGTAAATGCCTTCATAATAAATGAAAATATTAAAAATCCTGAAATAACAATTTTTACGAAAAATGGTATGATTAAGAGAACTAACTTAAATGACCTTATTGTAAGTAGATACTCAAAAGCTTATACAGCAATTAAACTAAAAGAAGATGACTTAGTTAAAAATGTTTTAGTAACCAAACCAAACATCTTAATTGTTACAAAAACCGGCTACTATCTAAATTATAGTGCAAACGAAGTACCAATTACTGGTCCAAAATCAGCTGGCGTTAAAGGAATTAACCTTAAAGATGATGAAGTAATAAGTGGTATTACCTACGATGATAACGATGAATACATTGACTTATTTACTAATCAAAAAACTGCTAAGAGACTAAAAATCAAAGACTTAAATGTTCTATCAAGAGCAAAAAGAGGTTCAACTTTAATTAAGAAAGTAAAATCAACAAACTATGAAATAATTAATTCATTTGTTACAACTACCAAAGATATCATTGGTATTAAATCAAAAGAAGACATCTACTATATTAAAAATAGTGACATTCCGATAATGGACAAAGAATCTACTGGTTCAGTCATCTTAAAAACTCAAATAAATGACGTCTTCAAAGTTAAAGAATTAAAACTAATAAATGATGAAGATGTTAAAGAAGAACCACCAAAAGAAGAAAAGATTCAAGAACTTACCATTGATGACTTTCTAGAAGACTTTAAACTTTAGTCTATAAAACCACCCATGAGAATAAAATATTATAGGTGGTTTTTAAATGGATAAAAAAGAAAATTTTAAAGAGTTTGTTAAAACAAGACCAAATCTCATAAACAAAGTCAAAAACAAAGAAACTTCTTGGCAAGACCTATATGAAATATATGATTTATATGGTGAAGATGAAAATGCTTGGAGTAAATATGAAGAAGATGAAAGCAGGGCATCAAGTCTAAGTGAACTAACTAGCCTCGTAAAAAATATCAATATGGATAGTGTTCAAAAATATATTAATAATGCCCAAAAAGCCATCAATGTAATCCAGGAACTAACAAACAAACCAGTAACCGAAGCCCCTAAAATCATTCCTAAAACGCCAAGGCCATTAAACAAATTCTTTGGAGATTAGTATGAACTATGGAATGCTCTCAAAAATTAAGAAAGATCCCAAAGAATATCAGTACCTAATTAATCACTCATACTGGTATACATATCTAACAAGAAGCCCCAAATACTATAAAGAATTTATTAAAGCCTTTAAAGAGAATAAACGTAGCGAAAAAATTAATAAAACAAACTCATTTCTAGATACACTAGACACCGTAAACACTATTTTTAAGATAATTAAATAATAAAAAATAATTGACTTTAATCCCTATTTTGATTATAATTATTTTAGAAAGTAGGGAACTTATTATGAGACTAAATAAAAAAGGTTTTACCTTAGTAGAGCTTCTTGCAGTTATTGTTGTACTTGCAATTATTATGATTATTGCTATCCCAGCAGTAGTAGAAAGTATGAATAATGCTAAGAAAGGATCATTTAAAATTTATGCAGAAAAAGCTTTAGGCAATGCTCAAAGTACTTATTCATCAGAAGACCTATTAGATACAGTTTCAGCAAAAAAATATTCAGGAGATACTTGCTTTTGTTATACTTTAGATCAAATTGGTTTAAAAAGCAGAGGAAGCTATGATGGATATGTCATTGTTAAACTAGATAATAAAAGAGAAGCCTCTTATTATGTAACATTAACAGATAAAAGTTATAACGTGGTAAATGGTACTTATGCTAATTTGGGAACCGAAATTAAAGAAGGGGTTGGCTCTGTCACAAAAACTTGCCCAGAAGCTTGTCCTACTACACCAGCAGCTGACAATAACCAAAATCCAAACCAAGGCCAATCTTAATAAATCCTGTTAAAGGATTTTTTTCTTGCTATAAAATTTGGATTAAGATATAATTTAACTGGTGATAAAAAATGATTTTAGGTAGTCATGTTTCATTCTCAAATGAACAAATATTAGGTAGTGTAAAAGAAACAATTAGTTACGGTGCCAATGCATTTATGTTCTATACTGGAGCGCCTCATAACACTATTAGAAAAGAAATAAATTTAAAATACTTAGAAGAAGCTAAGAAACTAATGGAAGAAAACAAGATAGCTCCATCTAGTATAATTTGCCATGCCCCATATATTATTAATTTAGCAAATAACTTAGATGAAACTAAATATGAATTTAGCAAGCAGTTTCTTCGCAAAGAAATAGAAAGATGCCTTACTTTAGGCGTAAAATACATCGTACTGCACCCAGGTTCAGCAGTATCTATTCCAAGACACATTGCTATTAATAATATTATAGATGCTCTAAATGACATCCTAAAAGCAGACGATGATATTTGTATCCTTCTAGAGACTATGGCTGGTAAAGGCACTGAAATTGGTATCAATCTAGATGAACTAAATACAATCATTAAAAATATTAACTTAAACGATAAAATCGGCGTTTGCTTAGATACTTGTCACTTAAGTGATTCTGGAGTAGACATTTCTCACTTTGATAAATATTTAGAAGCCTTTGATAAAATAATTGGCATTCAAAAAATTCACTGCGTTCACTTAAACGACAGTAAAAACCCAGTTGGTTCTCATAAAGACCGTCATGAAAATATCGGCTTTGGCAATATCGGCTTTTCCTCCCTATTAGCAGTTTTAAACAATCCAAAATTAAAAGATGTTCCTAAAATTTTAGAAACACCATACATCAATGAAAAAGCTCCTTACAAAGAAGAAATTCAAATGTTAAAAGATCAAACCTTTAATCCTAACTTAAAAGAACTATTTTAAATATCTTATATACTCTTTTAATAACTTATTAATCTTCTCGTAATTTTCATTAGAAAACGCACTTTTATGATCACTTAAATCAAAAGAATTAGGCTTATCAATCATTTCTTCGCCATTATTTTTAATATAGCTAAATGCATAAGCAAGCTCATCGTCAGTTAAAACAATTCCTTTTCTATCTGCAAAGCTTCTAACATCATCCATAGACATACTTCTAATATATGCTTTAATTATATTATTCATTAAATTCACCAATATATTATATGTTAAAAAGTGAAAATATGCACATAATAGTGTTATGAAAAAATATATTGTATACCTAATTTTTATTTTTAGTATTGTCTTATTTAGAGTTATATCCCTGCAAGGTAAAACTCATGCCTATCAAAGTGAAACTGTAATTGAAGGCTTAACTGCCCCACGAGGTAGAATTTTAGATAGAAACGGTCACATTCTAGTAGATAATATTGGTATTAAAAGTCTTGTATTTAATGAGTTATCTCTAACTAACAAGGAAATTAATGAAATCGCGGCAAAATTATCTACTTTAATTGATATCAAAGAAAATGTTACAGATGCCAGTTTAAAAAAATATTATCTAACCTTTAATGAACAAAAAATCAATAATCAAATTCCTGAAGATATTAAGACCAAATATAACGAAAGAAAACTATCAAAAAAAGCATACGAAGAATACAAGCTATCTCTTATAACGGAAGAAAATTTAAAAGAAATAGATTTAAAGGTCTGCACAATATATAATTTAATGAAAAATGGGTACAGCTACGAAAATAAAATCATAAAAAAGAAACTAACCGATGAAGAATATGCAAACATTACCAAAGAAAATCTTAAAGGCATTCATACAGAAATAACCTGGGAAAGATATTACCCTTACGAAAACACTTTAAAAGACATTTTTGGCAGTGTTTCATCTAATGGCCTTCCAGCCGAATTAAAAGACTATTACTTAGATAAAGGCTATAAATTAAATGACAGAGTAGGTATTAATAATCTAGAACTTATTTATGATGATTATTTAAGAGGAACTAAAGCTACATATCAAGTAAAAAATAACTTTTTATCGCAAAAAACTCCAGCAATTAAAGGTAATGACATTGTCTTAAATATAGATATAGAACTCCAAAAAGAACTTGAAACTATTCTAGAAGAAGAAATGCTAAAAGCCAAAAATGCACCTAATACCAAATATTATGATACCTCTTATCTTATCGTGTCTGATCCAAATACTGGTGGAATTATCTCCTTAGTTGGCAAAAAAATTACTGCAAACCAGGATTTTATTAACTATAACTATAACGCCATATTAGACTCCTATGTAGTAGGGAGTGTTGTTAAAGGGGCTACCATCTCGGTCGGGTATAAATATGACTTGCTTCCCAAAAATAGAGTAGTTGACGGCTGTATTAAATTAAATACAACTAAAGACAAATGTTCTTGGAAATCACTTGGCTTGCTAGATCCCGTAGAAGCCTTAAGAATGAGTAGTAACTATTATCAGTATCTTATCGCGGTTAAAATAACAGGTAAAAACTATTACCGCAATATGTCATTAAATGCAAACCAAAGTCACTTTGACACTTACCGCAATATGCTAAAACTTTACGGTCTAGGAACCAAAAGTGAAATAGACTTATCAAATGAAGAAACTGGCTATAAAGGAACGACTATTACTGATGATCAGCTACTAAACATCTCAATTGGCCAGTACGATGCTTACACGCCAATATCTTTAGTTAGCTACATTAACACCATTGCAACAGGTAATAGATACGCTTTAAACATCTTTAATGAAGCACTAAACGCTGATGGCTCGCCCATGTACAAAAAAGAAAGTAAGCTCTTAAATACTGTACCAATAGACCAAGAAGACTTAGCAGAAATTCGTAAAGGCTTTCATGCCGTTACAAAAACCGGAACTGGCTACGGTTATATTTGGAATAACTATCCATCCGCTGGAAAAACTGGAACTAGTGAAAGTTTCTTGTACCTTGAAAATAACAAGCTAATCAAAACCATTGGGGTCACTTTTGCTGCATACCTTCCTTATGAAAATCCTAAAATATCGTTAGTCTTAGTAAGCCCAAATATTAGATATCAAAATAATGTAAGTAACTACCGCTATCCTATAAATCAAAAAATAATGAAAAGAGCAAGTAAATTAGTAATTGAAAAATATCTTAAATAAGTGATATAGTATTAATGGAGGATAGATGTAAATGGAAAGATCAATAATACCATGTTTTATACTTATTATTTTAGCAGTTCTAGGCGGCATAACCATTTATAGAATAGAAAATATGCCCGAAGAAAAAGTTTGTCATAATTTTGATGCAACTTCAGCTGAAACTAAAGTATATTGTAAAGACTATAATGTAGTAGAAAAAGTTAGATACGTTTGGCATTTATATTAAATTTATTATTGCTAATAACTTTAATAATATGTTATAATACTAACGAGCAAAAAGGAGGAAAGTATTTATGGCAAAGAAAAACGAAAATCGTAATCCTGTTGAGTTAAAATGTTCTGTATGTGGTTCTTTTATTCGCCCTACTGAAAAAAACAAAGCTAATACTCCAGATAAACTAGAAATCAAAAAGTTCTGCAAAACTTGCGGAAAAGTCCAAGTATTCAAAGAAAAAAAATAATAAGAGGAGTAAAATAGTATGAACGTAAATATAAATGACATAAAAAATGGTATGACTGTCATTTTAGATGGTAATTTATGTATGATAATTGAGTTTCAACATGTAAAACCTGGCAAAGGCCCAGCTTTTGTTAGAATTAAATATAAAAATTTAAAAACTGGTTCTATCGTTGAACAAACATTTAATACCACTTTAAAATTAGAAAAAGCTCATGTAGACAAACTACACATGCAATATCTATATAATGATGGAACAAACTATATTTTTATGAATAATGAAGATTATAGTCAATTAGAAATTCCTGCAAGTACTCTTGGTAATGATGTAAACTTCTTAAAAGAAAACTTAGAAATAGAAGTTTCTATGTACGAAGGAAAAATTCTAGGAATAACCCTACCAGAAAAGGTAGACTATGAAGTAATAGATACAACAGATGCTGTAAAAGGTAACACTACTAATAACGCTATGAAAGATGCCACTATTGAAACTGGATATACTGTAAAAGTTCCAATGTTCATTGGTGTTGGCGAAAAAATCTTAGTAACTACTAAAGACGGCAAATATTCATCTAGAGCATAAAACCACAAAAATGTGGTTTTTTTTAAATAATTTACTTAAAAGGTTTACAAACAAAATATAAAAATATATAATAAGTCACAAATGTTTGGGAGGCTAATATGAAGGAAAATATACCAGTACTTTTATTAAAAAAACTAACCCTATTACCAACCCAAGAAGTCCGTATAGAGTTAAACAATAACTTATCAAAAAAGATAATTGATTTAAGTTCCCTTGAATTTAATAATAAAGTATTAGTTATTCTCCCTGAAAACACTTTAGAAGAATCCCCAACTATCACTGACTTACCTAAAGTAGGTATTCTTGCTTATATTAACTCTAAAATAGTCTTACCAAATAATAATTATCGTGTTGTCTTAAAAGGTTTAAACCGAGTTAAAGTTAATAAATATTTAAACTATCAAAAAGATAAAAGTATTCTTTTAGCAAATGCTAAAATGCTTTATATTGATGTTGCCGAAGATATAGAAACAGCCGCTCTAAAAAAGAAATTAATCGCACTACTAAACACATATATTAAACTTAATCCGGAAATGGATAATAGTATCTTAAATAAAATAAGTACGGCATCTATTGATGACTTAACTGACCTAGTAGTATCATTTTTAAAATTTCCTAAAGAAAAAAGAATTTACTACATGAATGAATTTGATGCAAATGCAAGAGCTAAAACTTTAATCAAAGAACTAAATGTTGAACTAGAAATGCTTAAACTAAGTGCTAAAATAGACTACGAGATTAAAGAAGAATTTGCTAAAGAGCAAAAAGAATTTATTATCAAACAAAAAATTGCCAAACTAAATGCTGAACTTGGCTTATCTAGTAGTAAAGAAGAAGAAATTCTTAATTTAAGAAGAAAAGTATCAGAACTAAATGCCCCTAGTAAAATCAAAACAAAACTCTTATTTGAACTTCAAAAGTATGAATATACCCCAGTAAATAGTCCTGAAATATCAATGATTAGAAACTACATAGAAACTCTTTTATCTATTCCATTTGCTAGTTCAAAAGAAGAAGAAACTGACTCAAAAGCCATCTTAAAAGTTCTAAATGAAACTCACTATGGACTTGAAGAAATCAAAGAAAGAATTTGTGAATTTGGCAGCCTAAAAGCACTAAATCCTAGCCTAGAAAATCCTATAATCTGCTTAGTTGGTGCTCCCGGAATTGGTAAAACAACAATCGCTAAAAGTATAGCTGCTGCCTTAAAAAGAGACTTTGCTAAAATTAGCTTAGGCGGTTTAAATGACTCATCAGAGCTAACTGGACACCGCCGTACATATCTGGGCGCCGCTCCAGGTAAAATAATTACCTCACTAATTAAATGTGGCTCAAATAATCCCGTAATTTTACTAGATGAAGTAGATAAATTATTAAAAGACTATAAAGGCGACCCCGCAAGCACTTTATTAGATATCTTAGATACTAAACAAAATAAAGAATTTATAGATAACTATGTAGAAGAACCAGTTAATTTATCTAATTGTCTATTTATCTTAACTGCTAACGATGCAAGTCTTATCTCACCAATTTTAAAAGATCGTCTTGAAATTATCAATCTGCCAAGTTATACCATCTTTGAAAAGAAAGACATTGCTTTAAACTATCTTATACCTAATATTAATCAAAAATATCATACCAAAGTAACCCTCAAAGAAGATATGATTCTAGATGTAATTAAATATTACACTTTAGAGTTTGGTGTAAGAGAACTTGAAAGAAAACTAGATAAAATAATTAGATTTAAGATAATAAACAAACCAAAAACTTTAGTAAACTTAAAAACTATTTTTGGCCCGTACCTAAATCAAACCTACCTAAAACAAAATGAAATAGGTGAGGTTAACATCATCGGAGTAACTCCTTATGGAGGAACCCTGCTACAAGTAGAAAGTGCCTACAAAACTGAAACCTCCCTTTCTATAACCGGCAATATTGGTGATAAACTAAAAGATGCTATTTATCTATGTTTAGCATACTTAGAAACTAAAAATCTAATAGATTTTAAAAAGAAAGGGTTGTACATTAACTTTACTGGCACTAATATTAAACTAGACGGCACCAGTGGCTGCACTGGTATCTTAACTAGCATCTTAAGTCTAACAAACAACGTTAAAATTTCTGAAAGCATCGCATTTTTAGGTAACATAGACTTATATGGAAATATATTAAAAATTTCAAAATTAAAAGAAAAACTAATAACAGCTTATAATCAAAATATTAAAACAGTCTACCTGCCAAAACAAAACGAAGAAGACACTGAGTCACTACCTAGCTTTATCTTAAAAGAAATTAATTTAATTTATATAGAAAACTACGAAGAAATAATCAAACTATTCTTTAAGAAAAAATAGTATTATTTCTTTTTTTTATTCATATATTTAGTTGAAAGGACTGATAATATATGAATGAAGCTTTTGTAATAGAAAGAGACTTTCTCTTTAAAGAAAACATCTTTGAAATAACCAGTATCTCTATTGAACACGACTATGACATAAATGGTGAAAAATTAGAAGGAGATTTTATTATCTCTGGTGACTATAAAGTTCATGAAGTAAGCATCAACAAAGAAGACTTTAGTTTTAAAGTGCCATTTACCCATGAATTAAGAAGTAACATTAACCTAGATACCATAAACTTAGAAATAACTGATTTTTCTTATGAACTACAAAACGGGGACGAACTACATGTCCATATTGAGTACATTATAACCGCTGAGCAAGGCTTAATTGAATTTGCTGATGAAACTAGTTTAGATGAATTTTTAAAAACTAATGATGCTGAAGTAGTTGACTTAAGCGAAGAAACCCCAAGATTTAAAGATATAGAAGAAGCAACTAAAATGGAGTTTCCACAAACAACTGACGAAACTACTGCATCAGTAGAAACAAAGGAAGAAGAAACTCCTGAACCAAGCGAAGCACTAACTAATCAAACAACAATCTTAAATAGCATTAACTCTGAAGAAACTTACATCAAATATCACGTACATACTGTTATGCCAAACGATACTCTAGAAGGAATATTAAATAAATATAAAATCAATCTACTAGAACTAAAAAAATACAACTCATTTGATACTCTAGAAATCAATATGAAACTAATTATTCCTGAATATGAAGAAAATTAATGAAGTCTTTAATCCTAGAAAAATAACCATCGCTGGCAAATCCAAAATAATAGATACCAAAGAAGGAAGTTATATTTTAAAACCTAAAAACAAAGACATTAAAAATCTTTATACATATTTAAACTCAAGAAATTTTGATTCTTACCCAAAATTAGTTGATGAAATAGATGACTCCTACGTTTATGAAAGACTAAAAGAAGTAAACTCTCCCGTAGAACAAAAATGCACCGATATGGCTAAACTCCTAGGAGCCTTGCACACTAAAACCGCATACTTCAAAGACATCTCTGTTGATAAAGTAAAGGAAATCTATGAAAATCTTTTAAATAACATAGACTACCTAGAAAACACTCTAGAAAGTTACTATAACGAATACGAACCTAAAAATGTTTTAACGCCTTCTGCAAACCTTCTTCTAGCAAACCGAACCCGTCTAACATCACTAATTAAATTTGTCAAAGACGAAATAGAAAGTTGGTATAATCTAACCTCATCAAAAGATAAAGAAAGAGTGGCCTACTGTCATAACAACTTATCAATAGACCACTACATAGATAATAAATTTATAAGCTGGGATAATTATACGGTTGATACACCTATTTTAGATTTAATAAATCTTTATCACAATGACTTTGGCAAATATAACTATGGCACCTTCTTTGAAACTTATTTAAAAAATTTCTCGCTTTTAGAAGAAGAAAAAAAACTCTTTTTTATTACTATATCTATACCTAAATTTACACCATTTACTAAAGATGAAATGTCTAACTCAGTAAATATCAGTAAAATGTTAGATTATATAGATGAAACTGAAAAACTAATGCGGCCATATTATTCGGTAGAGAAGAAAGAATAACAAAAATATCTCTATCAGCAAAATACAAATATTCCATCTAAGGGGAAAGAAAAAAGTAATTATTAATTGATAAAAAATTAGGGTACATAAAATTAAAAACCAAATGAAAGACCAAAACCCTTTAAAGAAATTATTAAATCCATTATTATTCATTTGCATAACATTCACCTAGTATATATTATGGAAATAACAAAATAGTGTCTAGGCAGTAAATATACTGCTTTTTTTCTAATAAAATATGTAGTATAATAATTAAAGTAAGGTAGGGGAAAATATGTTAGAACCACAAATAAGATTAGGACAAATAGTAAACTTAGATGAAATACTAAAAGGCATTTCTAAAGTTGATGATGACAAGTTTTTAATAGATTATCTAGATGACTTAGACTGCTATGAAAATGCTTATCCAAATGCCGTTTCTAGTGAAGAACTATCTCGTTTAAAAAATGCTTTAAAAGCTAGACTTAATGAAATAAGTTCTCTAGAAAAAATCATCACCGTAGAAGGATTTTTAAAATTATATCAAAGACTTTCAAGTGGTGAAGAACTAAGTGAAACTGAAAGTAAACAAATAGATGCCTTCATAGACAAAGCTCTTTCTCTTATGGAAAAGTCTCTTGACTATAACAAGATAACTAAAACCCAAGAAGCCCTAGATGAATATATAATCTATTTAGAAAATCATGGTACTGAAAATGCCGTTACTAAAAAATATCATGACATCATTAATTCCCGTAAACCAATTACTAATGGTAAAAAACCACTTAGAATTAAAAAGATCGATACCGATGGTCATATCAAAACTTTAGTAATTATTGAAAGCACAATTTTATTAGGTATTTTACTAGGAGTTCTTGCTTTTATCATATAATTAGGTATAATATTATTAATAAGGAGAGAAAAATATGTATATAGAAAACGCAGAAGCAAAAATGCAAAAAGCCATAGAAAATATGGAAGCAAGATTTACAAATGTTAGAGCTGGAAGAGCTAACCCAGCAATGCTTAATGGTATAAATGTAGAATATTATGGAGCATCAACTCCTCTAAATCAAGTTGCTAACATTACCGTACCAGAAGCAAGACAACTATTTATTAAACCATTTGATAAAACTTTAGTTAAAGAAATAGAAAAAGCCATCCATGAAGCTAATCTAGGAATTACTCCAACAAATAATGGTGAAATGGTAATTCTAACAATTCCTGAATTAAATGAAGAAAGAAGAAAAGAATACGTTAAACAAATCAAAGGTATGGGTGAAGATGCTAAAGTAGCACTAAGAAATGCTAGAGAAGATGCTCGTAATGAAATTAAAAAAGCTGAAATGCCTGAAGATGAACAAAATAGACAGAATGATAAAGTTCAAGAACTTATTACTAAATACAATAAAATAGTTGATGACAAAGTAAAAGAAAAAGAAAATGAATTAATGAGTGTATAGATAGGTGACTTATGAATTTGGTTAGTGATGAAGCAAGGCAGATCATAATTAATTATTTAGAAAAATTTGCAAATGGCACAATTACCTTTGATGAGCAAAATGTTTTAGATGGATACGTCGAAGAGGTAAAAAATAGTAATGTACCAGAAGAGCAAAACATCGTAAGAAAATATAACGAAATAATAAATAAGAAACGTAGTGAAACCCTAGAAAAAGAAAAAGTAGCTAAAGAGCAAGGCCAAATTAAAGTGCTAGAAAAGAAACAATCTAACAACAACGGCCATGTAGTAAATATTTGCATCCTACTAGGCACTATCCTAAGTGGTATAGCTGCTGCCATAATTTTAATATACTTAAAAAAATAGGTAACTTGTAAGTTATCTTTTTTAATTTACAAAAAAATCTAAAAATTAGCACTCATATATTGACAAGTGCTACGCATAATATTATAATAATATTAGCATTTGAAAAGAAAGAGTGCTAAAGGAGGCTAGAACTTGAATAATAGACAAAATGAACTATTAAGTTTAATAGTTGAAACTTATATTAAAACAGTTAAGCCAGTAGGATCTAAATCATTGGTCAAGAAACTAAAATGTTCCAGTGCAACAATCAGAAATGATATGGCATTCCTAGAAACCTTAGGATTTTTAGAAAAGACTCATATCTCTAGTGGGAGAATCCCTAGCGAAGCAGGATACAAATATTATGTAGATAATTTAATGAAACCTAAAGAATTAACAGGCGATGAAGTATTAAAGCTTCAAACAATATTAAATAATAAAGAATTAGTAATCAGTGATGCAATAGTAAAATGTATGGAAATAATTAGTGATATAACTAACTATACAAGTATTGTCTTAGGAAAAGAAAGTGATAACAATACCCTAAAACAAGTATCAATAGTCCCAATAGATGATAAAAAAATAGTTGCCGTAGTTGTTACTAACACGGGTCACGTAGAAAATAAACAAAGCATCATCCCTGAAAATATTAGTGTAGATGAAATGATTAAAGCCTGCGATTTAATAAATAAAAAACTAACTGGAACTAAACTTACTGAAATAAGTAGTAAACTTGAATATGAAATAAAACCTATTATTGCTAAGCAAATCAAAGCCTACGAAAGTGTCTTGAATTTCTTCTATGATGCATTTAATGATTTTACCGTTAAAAATAGTGATATTTTCTTTCAAGGAAAAACCAATATCTTAAAACAGCCAGAATATGATAGTCCCGATAAAATCAAAAGTATGATTGGTAAATTAGAAAATATGGATTTAATCAAAAAAATTGAAACTGACGAAAAAGAAGTAAATATTTATATTGGTGAAGAAAATAAATTTGATCCAAATGTAACGGTTATCAAAACTAGTTATAACATTGATGGTGAAGAAGGAACTATTGCTATAATCGGACCAAAACGAATGGAGTACGACAAAGTAGTAACCCTACTAAACTATTTGAAAAACTACATAGAAAGGTAATTTATGGAAAACGAAGAAAAACAAAATAAAAAAAATAAGCATCATGAAGCAAAGAACGAAAAACTTTTAAAAGAACTTCAAGATGCTAATGAAAAATGTCTAAGAATGGCCGCAGAACTGCAAAATTATAAAAGAAGAAAAGAAGAAGAAACAAGCAACTTAATAAAATATGCTAACGAAGATTTAGTAAAATCATTACTGCCAATTCTAGATAATTTTGAAAGAGCTATTAAATTAGATGATAATGATTTATCTGATGAAGTCAGCAAATTCTTAAGTGGCTTTAAAATGATTTATACATCTTTTGTAAATATCTTAAATGATATAGATGTTAAAGAAATTGAAGCCGATGGCTTAGAATTTGATCCAAACTTCCATCAAGCAGTACTTACTGAAAAAGATGAAAATAAACCAAGTAACGTAATCTTAGAAGTATTACAAAAAGGTTATACTTATAAAGACAAAGTTATTAGACCAGCAATGGTCAAAGTAAATGAGTAATTACTCAAATAAGAAAGGATATGATAAATATGAGTAAAATAATCGGTATAGATTTAGGAACAACAAACTCATGTGTTGCTGTTCTAGAAGGTGGCGAACCTAAGGTAATTGTTACACCTGAAGGGGACCGTACAACTCCATCAGTAGTAGCATTTAAAAACGGAGAGGAATTAGTTGGTATTACTGCTAAAAGACAAGCTGTAACAAATCCTACTAATACAATCTCATCAATTAAAAGATTAATGGGTACAAGTGAAAAAGTAGAAGCAGAAGGCAAAAAATATACACCAGAAGAAATCAGTGCTAAAATCTTAATGAAACTAAAAAAAGATGCTGAAAACTATCTTGGTGAACCTGTAACTAAAGCCGTAATTACTGTTCCAGCATACTTCAATGATGCTCAAAGACAAGCAACTAAAAACGCTGGTAAAATAGCTGGCTTAGAAGTAGAAAGAATTATCAACGAACCAACTGCGGCATCACTTGCTTATGGATTAGACAAACAAGATAAACAACAAACAATTTTAGTATACGACTTAGGTGGTGGTACATTTGATGTATCTATCCTAGAATTAGGTGATGGTGTATTTGAAGTTAAATCAAC
>URUT01000010.1 GCA_900551105.1 uncultured Mycoplasmatota bacterium | reverse complement strand
TCATCGTGTATTACTATATCACAAAAATTTATACTTGACAAATATTAGAATGTCACAATTATTAAAAAAGTAGAACTTTATATCAAAAACTTTAAACTATGATTAAACAATAAATATTTCTTTGATAAAATAAAATTGGTGAAAATATGGAAAATTTAGATAAATATTTGGATAATATCCACTTACAATATACATCAAATGGTTTAAAAAATACACTAGTTTATTAAATAAAAAAGGTAAAATATTAGAGCTAGGTTGTGGTAGAGCATACACAAGTATCTACTTACTTAACAAAGGATACCAAAACATTATAGCAACCGATTTAAAGAAGTCATTTATATCTAAAATAAAGAGCATCCTAATTTAAAAAACATGAATATAGACATAACTAAACGCTTACCATTTAATGATAATGAAGTAAATGTAATCATTGCTGATTTATCACTTCACTATTTTAATAAAGAACAAACCAAAGAAATAATAAATGAAATAAAAAGAGTTCTAGCTCCAGGTGGCTACTTAATTGGTAGAGTTAACTCAGCTAATGACAAATATCACATACCCACAGATGCTCAAACTTTAGAAGAAAACTTCTATTATGACGGCAAAATATATAAAAAATTTTTCATACAAGATGATTTTCAAGAATTATTTGCAAATTTTAAAATAATATTCTTAGAAGAAAAACACATGGATAGATACGAAAAACCAAAAACATTATGGGAATTTTGCATAAAAAAATTGGATTAAAAAAACCAATTTTTTTATTTATTAGTAGAACCAAATCCACCTTGTCTAACACCTTCTGCTAAATCATCATCGGTAATTAAATATTTTAAAAATACTGCTTGACCAACAACATCTCCCTTTTTAATCAAAACATCTTGATCAAAAAAGTTATAATAAGCAAACATCATGTGACCATCATTATCAGGATTTCCATAATAATCACAATCTATTAACCCTATTCCATTAGCAAGTACAAGGCCTCTTTTAAAAGGATTAGAACTTCTATTAGCTAGCATATACCACTCATCTGGCTGACAATATGCTTTTAATCCTGTTGGTACTAAAACTGGTTTATCACCTAATTTAAATGGATGAATTACCACATCTTCAGCAGCCTCTATATCATAACCAACTGAGAATTTTGTCTTTCTAACTGGCAAATTAATATTTTTATTTTCCCATCCTTTAGCTATTTCAAAACCTCTTCTTCTCATTTCATATCACCCTTTAAATAATCTATTGCTGCCATTGCCGCTACCGTTCCATCACTTACCGCCGTAGTTAACTGTCTAATCTTTTTACTACGACAATCACCAGCCACAAAAACTCCATCAAGTTTTGTATTACAAGTAGAACTTATTATATATCCACCATCATCAAGATCTAAAACATCTTTAACCAAATTCGTACTAGCATCATGCCCAATAGAAACAAATACTCCTGAAACCTCAAGTTCTTTTTTAATTCCATCACTATTTATAATAATCTTGTTAAGTTCTTCACCAACTAAAGATTCCACAACTGAATTATATAAAACCTCAATATTTTTTCTCTCACTAAGATCCTTAATTAAGCTGCTTTCACATCTAAGTTTATCTTTACGATATATTAAATAAACCTTTTTACAAATAGCTGATAAATATAAAGCACTACTAACCGCAGTATTAGCCCCGCCAATTACTGCCACCGTTTTATCTTTATAAAAAGAGCCATCACACGTTGCACAAAAATGAATACCTTTTCCAAGTAATTCATCTTCTCTATCTATACCTAAATGACGATACTTAGCACCAGTAGCTATTATAATGCTTTTAGCAGTAAAATCTCCACTATCAGTAACCACTGTTTTTTCTTTTCCCGTATCTATTTTTAAAACCTCAGCAATTTCTAAATCGCCACCTAAATCTATATATTGTTCATAAAAATTATTAGCAAGCTCTGCACCACTTATTTTATTAAAACCTGGATAATTTTCTACAAGTGGCGCTGAAGCTATTTGCCCACCAATAGACTCCTTTTCAATAATTAAAGTTTTTAAATTAAATCGTCTGGCATAAATGCCAGCAGTTAAACCTGCTGGCCCAGCACCAATTATTATTAAATCATACATTATTTCTTTAAATCCTCAATATACTTTTTAATATTTGATAAATTATTAATATTTTCTTTAACACCATCTTTAATTATTACAAGTGTTGGAGCTTGTTTTACCATAAGTTCTTTAGTAAGATTAACATCCTCTTCAGCATCAACATATCTATACTTAACTTTAGCTTTATCTAGTAAAGTCTTAGCTACCTTACAGTTAGGGCATGTCTTAGTACCAAATAATAATATCTCATCCTTACACTCTTTATGTTCTTTATGCATACATGAATGATTTAAATCATAAACCTTACGCATCTTATACTCTTTAGCTTTACCATCATTCCAGTTCTTAACAGGACGATAATAACCAGTAATACGGCTATAAACCTCAGTTTCTTGACCACAATCAGGACAAGTCCATGCCTCACCTAAAATATAACCATGATTCTTGCAAACAGAATAAGTTGGTGAAAGTGTGTAATAAGGTAACTTATAATTTTCAGCTATTTTTCTAACTAAACTAGCAGCAGCCTGCCAATCTTCTAATCTTTCACCTAAGAATGCATGGAATACTGTTCCAGATGTATATAATGTTTGTAATTCATCTTGAATATCTAAAGCTGTAAAAATATCTTCAGTATAACCAACAGGTAAGTGACTAGAATTAGTATAATATGGAGTTTCATCATCAGAAGCCGTAATAATATTTGGGTATAATACTTTATCTTTTTTAGCTAAACGATAAGAGGTAGACTCAGCAGGAGTAGCTTCTAAATTATATAAATCTCCATACTCTTCTTGATAATCAGATAACTTCTCACGCATGAAATTCAAAACATCTTTTGTAAACTTTTGTGCTTTCTCATGAGTTAAATCTTCTTTAATCCAATTAGCATTTAAGCATGCTTCATTCATACCAACTAAGCCAATAGTAGAAAAATGATTTTCAAAAGTTCCCAAATATCTCTTAGTATAAGGATATAATCCTTCATTTAATAACTTAGTAATTACATTTCTCTTAATTTTTAATGATCTAGCAGATAAATTCATCATCTTCTCTAATCTATTATAAAAATCCTTCTCATCAGTACTTAAATAAGCTATTCTTGGAATATTTATTGTAACAACACCAATAGATCCAGTAGATTCTCCACTACCAAAGAAACCACCACTTTTCTTACGTAACTCTCTTAAATCAAGTCTTAATCTACAACACATACTTCTAACATCAGAAGGTTCCATATCACTATTAATATAATTTGAAAAATAAGGAGTACCATACTTAGCAGTCATCTCAAATAACATTTTATTATTTTCTGTCTCTGACCAATCAAAATCTTTAGTAATTGAATATGTTGGAATCGGATATTGGAATCCTCTACCATTAGCATCTCCCTCAATCATAATTTCAATAAATGCTTTATTAACCATATCCATTTCTTTTTGACAATCTTTATATTTAAAATCTTGTTCTTTGCCGCCTACAATAGCATTTAACTCAGCTAAATCATTTGGAACTGTCCAGTCTAATGTAATATTTGTAAATGGTGCTTGTGTTCCCCATCTTGATGGTGTATTTACTCCATAAACAAATGACTGAATAGCTTGTTTAACCTCTTTTTGAGTTAAATTATCAATTTTAACAAAAGGTGCTAAATATGTATCAAAAGATGAGAAAGCTTGTGCTCCAGCCCATTCATTTTGCATAATTCCTAAGAAATTAACCATTTGATTACATAAGGTACTTAAATGCTTAGCAGGACTACTTGTAATCTTTCCTGGAACTCCACCAAGACCTTCTTGAATTAACTGTTTTAAACTCCAACCAGCACAATAGCCCGTAAGCATAGATAAATCATGAATATGAATATCACAATTACGATGAGCATCAGCTATCTCTTTATCATAAACCTCACTAAGCCAGTAATTAGCAGTTATACTTCCTGAATTACTTAAAATAAGACCACCAACTGAATAAGTTACCGTTGAATTTTCCTTCACACGCCAATCAGTAACATTAATATAACTATTAACAACATCTTTATAATCTAACATTGTATTTTCTATTGCTCTTTGTTTTTCATGAAGTTTACGATACAAAATATAAGCTTTAGCTACATCTGCATAACCAGCTTTTGATAAAACAGACTCTACGCTATCTTGAATATCTTCTATATCAATAATATTATTTTTAATTTTATCATTAAAATCTGCTGTAACTTTAAGCCCCAAAAAATCAATAACATTATCATCATAATTAGTCTCTTCAGCTTCAAACGCTTTCTTAATTGCCTCAGTAATTTTTTGTAGTTCAAATGGAACTATCTTTCCATCTCTTTTTCTAACTTTATACATCTTTTCTTCCTCCTCATTTTTGCATAAAATCTATATTCCTCTAACTCTTAAGTTAGGAAATTCCACCTTTAATTTATTTTGAAACTCTTTTAGTTCATCTTTAGAAAATCCCATTAAAGATTTATCTAAAACTCCTTCACTCATTTCAAAATTTTGCAAATAATAATTTTCATCTTTACCAATAAAATTTGCTATCTTATAAATATCATCAAATTTATGATAATTCTTAATAATTGTAGTTCTAAACTCATGCTCTATTTTAGAGTTCTTAATAATATCAATACTTTCTAAAATATTATTATTTGCTTTAACCCCCGTGACAATTTCATATTTATCAAAACTCATCTTCACATCCATCGCAATATAATCTATTAGATGATGATCCATAAGTTCTTTAATAACTCTTGGATTAGTTCCATTAGTATCAAGCTTAACTAATAACCCTATCTCTTTTATTTTTTTTATAAAAGATACTAGATCCTTTTGAATAGTTGGCTCTCCACCACTTATTACAACTCCATCAAGCAACTTTTTTCTGCCATCTAAATAATTTAAAATTTCACTTTCTGAAAAATTTTCTTCAGCCCCTTTAATCAAACTAGAATTTTGACAATAACCACACTTGTAATTACATCCAGCAGTAAAAATAATTGCTGCCATTTTCTTTGGATAATCTAAAAGTGTTAATTTATTAAACCCACTAATCTTCATGGCTGTTTACCTCTAGTCTAACAAAATCTATATTCAAATCTTTAATATTTTTAACTACATCATTAATATTTCTCTTATTAACTAAAATAGATATTAACTTGCCACCAGTATAACTTTTTTGTATTTCCTTTAATTCATTAATATCAAAATATTTTAAATCAGCAATATCATAAAATTTCTTACTAGTTACTCCTTTTAAATTACCATAAATAACTTTATCTATTTCTATAAGTTCCTTTCTTGGAATCACATTAGATTGCTCAGATAAAACAAAATTAAGTTTATTTTCTTCACTAAAGTTTGCACACAGCTCATTTAGATGTTTAATAATCCTTTTATACAAAGACATTTTCTTATTTTCATCAGTTTCCAAAACACTAACGCATTCATTTATTCCAGCAACACTAATTACTAAATTACCAAACTTAATAATTTTTCTAATACGCTGATTATCATCTAATTTATTATCTTCAAACTGTTCAAAATTAAATAACTGATTAAATTCGCTTTTAGTTTTATTACCAAGAGTTTCAAAAGCTAGCAATAATTCATTTTTAACAAGTTCCATATTGGCATCTAACTCTAAGAAAAAATCATTTCTATTTTTATTTTGATATTTAAGACCCAACCTTGCCAAATTTACTGTCGTATCAGATAATATCATATTTCTATATTTATCATCAGACATCTTAAGTCCATCAGTAAAATAGGTAAAATCACTATTATTTAGATATAATGATTTATTAGTATCAAGGACATCTAGTAAATCATTAATACTCACATTACTTATATTCTTAAATATAAACTTAATATTTAAATATCTCTTCTTTTTTAAAACTTCTAAAATTTCTAAATTAATAATATTTCCCATCTTACTAGAAGCTTTTCCAAAACTTATTGAAACACAATTATTTTTATGAGTATTTGCTTCAAGCAAATCAAAAAACTGTAATATTTTATTAGCAACTAATTCTTTTAAATATGCAAGACTATCATTTAAACTAAAATTTATTATTCTTTCAATAAAATCATTTTTAATAAAATCTTTAAAATAATCAGCTGATACAATTTCTTCTATCTTGCTAATCTTTAAAGTTATAGAATCTTTATCTATAAAATTCCAAATACCAAAAAGTTCTAAATATTTACTAATACGAATACTCAAATTATTTTTATAAATATTAATGAAATACTTTTCTAACGTTTCATCAAAATCACATATTGAAATCTCTCCATAAACATCATTTTGTAACTGTGTATAATTATTTAATAAAGTAATAATATTATCTTCACAAACTAGTTTCAAACTTATTTTAGATATTTTACCAAAAGGAAAATATAAATTATTAATATAAATATTTCCATCATCACTAGCTCTATTCATTTTATTATCAAGAACATAAGCTTTGGTATATTCTGATGAAATCATTTCATTTAAAGACTCTATCACATCACTATTTTTACAACCTTGTTTAATAATACTACTATCACTTATATTTTCCACTGCTTTTAAAAATTTATGCTGTTGTTTTTCTGTAAATATTTTTCTTGACAAAGATCTTTTATGTCTATAATCTTTAAAAGAATTATAAACATCATAACATTTTTCATTCTTTAAAATATTTTCAATAATATCCTGAATATCTTCTACATTAATAGTTTTTCTATCTTTATAGTTTTCATTAATATAAGATAATACTTTTTCAAATACTTTATATACTTTTTTCTCATCATATACTTGAAGACTATCAAACGCTTTCTTAATTGCTACGGCTATTTTAGAGGCATTAAATGAAACTCTTTGCCCGCTTCTTTTTACAACTACAAGATTTTCAAGAACTTCATTATGCATTACTACCACCTCTATCTTAACGCTAAAACAATAGTAACATTTATGCAAAAATATTACAATGTTTTTTTTGCTATTTTTTTACTTTTTTGAAATTTTGTTTTTTAAATTTTGATTAATTTTTGCTAAAAAAAACATTTTGTCTAGATAATATAAGGGATACATTAATTAAATATAAATTTTTGAATTTACAAACATATTTACAGGGCAATATACACTTAAATTACATATTGTTTTTTTTAATATATTACTGTATAATAATTAATGTAATTTATTTGCTTGCGTGGCGGAATAGGTAGACGCACAGCACTCAAAATGCTGCGGTTTTACGACCATGAGGGTTCGATTCCCTCCGCAAGCACCAAATTATAAAAAAACAATACTTAAAAATCGGTTATATACAACTAAGAATACGCAAAGAAAATTTACATAAAATAAAAATGATACATTTTAATGAATATAGCATCTGAAATCACAAAGCTGTGAAATCAGATGCTTTTGCTATTTTAGAAGTAAAATAATTACAAATAAGAATAGGAGTAATATTATAATAAATAGAGAACACTCTCTTTTTGTCATAAATACCACTACCTTTCCTTTATTATTTAATAAAAAGAAAGGAAAAGCATCTGATATATTTCAAATGTATCCATTAGCATTATAGCAAAAAAATTAAATATATAAAAAAAAAGTGTTCCCTTTCTTTCACTTTTAAAGTAAAATAATATCAAGGTGATAAAATTGAATGAAATAAAAATAAATGGAATCTACAAGCATTTTAAAGGCGACTACTACATCGTATTAGATATTGGTACTAATACTGAAGATGAAAAAAAGTATGTTATATACCGTGGATTATATGAAAACTCACCTCTTTGGATTAGACCACTAGATTCATTTTTAAGTGAAGTTGATCAACAAAAATATCCAAATATAAAACAAAAATATCGTTTTGAACTACAAAACATCAAAAGTAAAAAAAATTAGATTGTTTCATTTAAAATAAAGTGATAAAATATAATTGTTAATTTATTTATTGCCCAGTAGCCAAGCGGTAAGGCATTAGGCTCTGACCCTAACATTTCATAGGTTCGAATCCTATCTGGGCAGCCAAATAAAAATAACAGCACAAAGTGGCTGTTTTTTTAATGAATATCCTGATAATAAAATTTTAAAATATATACTGCAAATGAAACTAATTTTTTATCTTCCTCACTAAGTTCCTTTTTTAATAATAAATTATCTAACTCACTATAAAATTCCTGCTTATTTTTATAGTGCATTTCAGTTCCTTTATCCATCAAACCATTATACCCTTCCGTAACAACATAAGGACTAGGAACCTCTACATATATTTTTTTTAAATAATCATTAGCCGAAGAAACATAAGTCTTAATAACCTCTTTAAAAGCTTTAAAAACTTTTTCCATCTCTTCCTTACTACCAGCATTATTAACATCAGTATTATACTTATTATAATCATCTTCAAAATTAACAATATCTTTACTTATCATTTTTATCCTCTTTATACATTGTCATATACAAATCTTCATCCTCTATTTTTTGACTTATACTCTCAGTTACCTTAGGTAAATCCTCTATTCTACCTAAACCAAAAAAATCTAAAAAGTTCTTCGTAACGCCATACAAATTAGGTCGCCCAGGTAAATCACTCTTCCCGCAAACCTTTACCAAATCTTTAGCAAGCAACTTTCTTAAAGTATATGAAGTAGAAACTCCCCTAAGCTCATCAATCTCTAACCTAGTTATTGGTCCATTATAAGCTATTATTGCAAGAGTTTCTAAAGCTGCATTACCAAGTTCATTACTTTCAGGATTACTTATCACCTTTTGATAATACTCTTTATGTTCCTTTTTTGTTGTTAGCTTAAAAGCATCTGCCAAATAACTGATTCTAAGACCATGTTCTGGTGAATCGTACCTCTTTTTTAACTCATTAAGCAAACTTTTAGCTTCAGTCTCACTAACTTTCATTATATCCATAATTGCTTCAAGCGTTATTCCCTCATCACCAACAACAAATAAAAGTCCCTCTAAAACGCCTAACTTATTCATTTACACCCCTGCTTTCCTCTATAAAAATCTCTCCAAAATTTCTATCTTGTGAAATTAATATTTCTCTATCTTTTACTAAATTTAAAACACTTAAAAATGTCACAATAATCTGTGGTTTGTAATTAGTTTCAAAAAGTTCAAAAAAGCTAACCTTACCCCTGCCATGCAAAAACTTCTTTATATTTCTTGTGCAAACTTCTACACTAAGTTCCCTTTTCGTAACTGCCGCACTAACTGGCTCCTCTAATTTTTTTCTTGCTAAAAAAGCTTCAAACGCCGATAATAAATCATCCAAAGAAACTCCATAAGAAACATTTGTATTTTCATCAGCATACTCTTTTAAACTAGATGGTATCTTAGTAAATACCTCTTTTCTTTTTTCTTCAAGCTCTCTAAAATTATCAGCTAACCCCTTTATCTTTTCATATTCAAGCAATCTACTTCTAAGCTCATCCTCACTATTAATTTCGTATATATCCTCTTCTTCCTCATCATTCTTATTTAAAAGCATTTTACTCTTTAAATGAATAAGTTCTGAAGCCATAACCAAATACTCACTAGAAGCATCAATCGTTAAATCTTGATGCTCACTTAAATAATTCAAATATTCTTTAGTAATAAGTTCTATATTAATATCATAAATATCCATTTTCTTCGCTTTAATTAAATGCCAAAGCAAATCAAAAGGACCGTCAAAATCATTTATTTTTACATTCACTTACAATCAAATCCTTTAGTAATTAATTCATACTCTACCTCTTTAAGTGGAGCATTTAAATAATAATAATTATAATCATAATTATCCCCTAAAGATTCTTTTACATTTTCACTTAAAGTAATTTCGCTACTAAACACAAACCCTGAGTCATTTTCTTCTGTTTTACTAGTATATCCTAGTGCTACAAGACTATCACTAATTGCTTTATATTTATTAAAATTTTCCATATACACATCAATATTAGCAGTATCATTATTAATATAAACATAACTAGTTTTAACTAATTTATCTGCACTAAATTCATAAGTATAACTTTGATTATTAAACTCACAAACCATTTTATCAGAAGACTCAAAATCAGGATAATCATCCACTTTTAAACTAACAATTTTTCCATAGTAGTTCTCACCCGAATTAATATTTAAATTATACAGTTTATGAGTAACAGTTGTTGCTTCTGCACTAAGTTTGCCTGATAACTTCACTCTAGTAAGTAAATCTTTCATACCATAAATCTCTAAAAAAAGTTTATGTTCATCTAAATTACTAACACTAGTTGATGATACATTATAACTAATTGTCTTATCACTTAACAAAACATTAGATACATTAACTCCTTCATATAAAATATTAGTATTTGCATTTAAAATATGTAAATCACCCATTGGCAAATTATTATCAACCGGTTCATCATCACTTCCAGTAATTTTTTGAAGAATTTCTCTAACCATGATTGCAAAAGAATCATTTTTACTATTAATATAATCTTTTATGTACGGTAAACCAAAACATGTTCCAAGCAACAATATAAAACAAATTATTACAAAAGCTGGTTTACTTGATTTTTGTTTTTTTAATCTACCTAAAACAATTGGCTCCATAACATATCCCTTTCATTCTAAAACAATTATACCAAAAAAGAAAATAAAAAAAAAGATTAAATAGTATTAATCTTCAGTCATAACTCCATCTAAACTAAAACTCTTAGCCTCTGTTATTTTTACATTAATAATTTTATTAATAACGCTCTTTGGAGCTTCAACATTTACTAGTTTCATGTTTTCCGTATAACCACAAACTTTGCTATCATCTTTTTCACTAACTCCAGTAACTAATACCCGTACTGTTTTATTTAAAAGTTTCTCATTACTTTCTTTAGAATACTTATTAATTAAAGTATTAAGTTCTTGTAATCTTTTTTCTTTCTCCTCTAGAGTAATATCATCTTTCATACTTGCAGCTGGCGTTCCCTCTCTAGGCGAAAATATAAAAGTAAACGCTCCATCAAACTTACATTTATTAACAACATCTAACGTTTCTTCAAAATCTTCTCTTGTCTCTCCAGGAAAACCAACAATTATATCAGTAGTTATACTAGCACCCTTAACACTTTCACGTATCTTATTAAATAAAGTTAAATACTCATCCTTAGTATATCTTCTACCCATTAATTTTAAAATTCTAGATGATCCACTTTGTAATGGTAAATGAATATATGGCATAATATTATCTCTTTGTGAAATTACTTTAATCATATCATCAGTAAAATCCCAAGGATGAGATGTTACAAATCTAATTCTAGAAATTCCCGTATCGCTTACTTTTTCTAATAAAGAAGAAAACTCTATTTCATCATCTAAATCTTTACCATAAGCATTAACATTTTGTCCAAGTAAAGTAACCTCTTCATATCCAGCTTCTTTTAGTTCAGTAACCTCTTTAATAATATCTTCACTTTTTCTACTCCTTTGTTTTCCTCTAGTATATGGAACAATACAGTATGTACAAAACTTATCACAACCATACATAATATTTACCCAAGCAGAAACTTTAGAGTCCCTTTTATATAGATTACCAAACTCTATTACATCGCCCTCTTTACTATAAACTTCAATTAATTGTTTGCCATAAAAATTCAATAGCATCTTAGGTAATTCATTCATATTATGAGTACCAAAAATAATATCTATATATGGATGTTTTTCTCTAATCTCATCAACAACACTTTCCTCTTGTGCCATACATCCACATAATCCTAAAATTAAATCTTTATTAGTTTTCTTTAAATGCTTACATCTTCCTAAGAAACCAAAAACTTTATCATGCGCATTCTCTCTTATCGCACATGTATTAATAATAATTAAATCAGCCTTAGTATAGTCTTCTACTTTCTCATAACCTAAATTTTCGAGTAATGCTGAAATTTCTTCAGAATCATGAACATTCATCTGACAACCATAAGTTCTTAAAAAATATTTTTTTCCCTCAAAAACATCACTTTTAACTCTTGATTCATATATATAATTAACTTTACTTTTATTTCTAATTTTCGCATCAAACATGTTAGGTAAATGCATAACCATCACACTCCATGAGTAAGATTATAGCACTAAACACTTAATTAGTCACTAAAATTTGCGTATTACTATAAGTATTAAAAGATTGTTCTGCAAGTTTGTTCCGATAAAACAAACATACCAGCACTATTAAGAGAAGCAAATAAAATAAAACTACCCCACTATATTCTTTTAATTTCAATAACATATTATCTACCCTCTTTCTTTTTTGTTACAAACATATATTATCACGAACAATTGTACAATGTCAATGATAAAAATAAACAATTGTTTGACTTTACAGATAAACTATGTTAATATTTTTTTAGGAGTTGATTATATGAATCAAAATTTAACTAAAAAACAAGAAGAAGTTTTAACATTTATTAAAAAATATATTGTAAAGTATGGTTTCCCACCATCAGTAAGAGAAATATGCGCTGGTCTTGGCCTATCTAGTCCTGCTACTGTTCATACTCATCTAAAACAACTAGAGTTAAAAGGAGCAATTAGTAAAACTAAATCAAAATTTAGAACTATCGAAGTAACTGGTGAAAATGAATACATGCCAAAAAACGAAGAACTAGTTAAAGTTCCTCTACTTGGTAAAATTACCGCTGGTACTCCCATAGAAGCTATTGAACAGCCAAACGAATTTTTTACTCTACCAGCAAATCTTATCCCAGCAAAAGAAACTATATTTACTTTAAAAGTATCTGGAGAAAGTATGATTAACGCTGGTATCCTAGATGGCGATATCATCATAGTTCAAAAACAAAAAGTAGCTAGAAACGGAGAAATTGTTGTAGCTATGACTGAAGAAAATGAAGTTACCCTAAAAACATTTTATAAAGAAGAAGATCATATCAGATTACAACCGGAAAATGACACAATGTCTCCAATAATCTTACCTACCTGCACAATCTTAGGTAAAGCCATTGGTTTATATCGCAAATTTTAAAAAAATGACTCACATCCAAGTCATTTTTTTATTTTATAAATAATAAATATATTAAAAATCCAATATAAATCACAAACGTAATTAATCCATTAAATCTAGAACTCTTATCATCTTTATCAGATAAACCAATTGCCATAGAGAAAAATAATCCACCAACTAATCCACCAATATGTGCAGCATTATCAATACTCTTAGAAGTAAACCCTAAAATTAAATTAATCACTATTAACGGAACTATCTGAGAAAGAAGTACACTGCCTAAATATAATCTATAATAATACCCAAAATATAACAAGCAGCCCATCAACCCAAATATTGCTCCACTAGCTCCTAAACTATAACTATTAGTAATTAAACAAGAAAGCAAAGAACCACATAAACCACTAACTAAATAAATAAGCAAGAATTTCACTTTCCCTACAAAAGTCTCAACCTGATTACCAATAATATATAAAGCATACATATTAAGTCCCAAATGAATCACGCTATAATGTGAGAACACACTAGTCAAAAGTAAATAATAATTACCACTAAGAACCCTTGCTGGATCCAAAATAAAATACTCTATTAAATTAGGAAATAAATGTAGTAACACAAAAATAATCACATTTATAACAATCATAATATTAGCAACAAAATTTTGCTTAGGACTAAAAATCTTCTCATAAGACTTATTATTCTTTTCAGTCTTTTCATTAATATCATTAGTAATATTAATAATCATATCTATATTATCATTTTTATTTAAAGTCATAGTCTTAAGTTTTGGATATAATCCAGCCAAACTATCATCTCTTCTAATATCTTTAATACTGTCTACTTTATAAACATCTATATTTTTTTCTTTAGAAGTATTAACCCCTTCATTAACATCTAACAATATATTTAAAGTCTTTACTTTTAAAGAAAAAGTCTTCTTCTTTATTTGTTTAGTAATATTCTTTATTTTAAATAAATCAAACTTATACTGTTCATCATTATGTATATAATTTGAATTAATTCTCACTACTTTGTAAGGTGCCTCTAAATTCTCAAGCCAAATCTCATTCTTAACCCCATTAACTAATATCGGTTCATAATTTTCTTCTGTTACAAAATAGTGAACTAATTGCATAATAATTTCATCTTTATTAGAAACTAAAACACTCATATAAATTCACCTCTTGCATATATATTTTATAACAAATACATATTTAAGTAAAGGAGGAAAAATGTTCAAGAAAATTATCGTATTTCTAATAATTCTATCTCTATGGTTTTTAAGTTCCGTATTCTTCCCATTTGATGCTGGCTTTTATAATAGTCTAAACCTTCCAGCATTCACACCACCCAAAATTCTATTTTCTATCATCTGGCCAGTCATCTTTATCTTAATCACAATCACGATTTACAGTATAATAAAAAAAGATAATCAAACCAAAGACTACCTCTATATTCTAATCATAAACTATATTTTAATAGAAACTTACAGCCTATTCTTCTTCTATTTTAATAACTTATTCTTATCACTAGTAAACGTCACATTTACCTTAGTATCAAGTATCTTTCTAACTCTAGAAACCAAAAAACTAACTAAAAACTGGTATCTACTAATTTTATATAACGTTTGGAGTCTTTATGCATTTATCTTAATGACAACCATTTACTTATCTAACTGATTAATAAAATCTTCAAACTCCTTAGGTAAAGGGCACTCAAAATGTAAGTGTTCTTTTGTTATGGGCTGAACAAAATCTAAAGTTGCTGAATGTAAAAACTGTCCAAAAGCTGTACACTCCTTATTAGTATAAACCGGATCATTATAAACTGGATGCCCGATATACTTCATATGAACTCTAATTTGATGAGTCCTACCAGTATCTAATGCCAGTTTTAACAAAGTAAAATCAGAATATCTTTTTAAAACTTTAAAATGAGTAACTGCCCTTTTAGCATTTACATCAGTAACGCACATCTTTAATCTATTTTTCTCATCTCTACCAATCGGTGCATCAATTACACCTGAATCTTCGCCAATTACACCCCATACAAGTGCTATATACTCTCTTTTTATTGTTTTATTCTTAAAACCCTCAGCTAAAAGTGCATGTGCTTTATCATTCTTACATACAATCATTAAACCACTAGTATCCTTATCAAGCCTATGAACAATCCCTGGCCTAAAACTATTCTTTTCACTTAAACTACTAGTATAATACATTAAAGCATTAACCAAAGTATCAGTATAATTTCCATTACCAGGATGAACTACCATTCCACTAGCTTTATTTATAACAATCAAATCATCATCTTCATAAACAATATTTAAATCAATATTTTGAGCTTCAACATTCATCTCTTTCTCAAAACCATCAACCACTTTAATTACATCGCCTACTTTTAAAACATAATTAGCTTTCTTATGCTCCCCATTAACAAAAATATACTCTTCATCAATCATCTTTTGAACGGTACTTCTGCTAACATTCTCAAGCAAACTAGAAACATACTTATCTAATCTTTCTACCTTTTCTGCTACTACTTCCACTTAAATCTTCTCCTTTAAAACTTGCATACACTAATAAACAAACCCCAATAAAAATAAAACTATCCGCCAAATTAAAAACCGGAAAATTATATCCAAATATGTTAAAATCTAAAAAGTCTCGCACAAAACCATAAACAACTCTATCAAATAAATTACCACAAATTCCTCCATAAAGTAAACTAATCGCTAAATCATTTCTAAAATTACTTTTAAAACTTGCCCATAACTTACTAACCACATACAATCCCAAAACCCCAATAACTATGAGCAAAAATCTTTTACCATCTAAAATACTCCAAGCCGCTCCACTATTATGAACATTCGTTAAATAAAAAAAACTCTTAATGACTTCCACACTTTTATTTAAACTAATTACATTATTAACAAAAATCTTACTAACTATATCAACAAAAAAGCAAATTAAACTAAAACCTAATATCCTCTTACTCATTTGCTTCACCCACCAAAATTATACTATTTTTAATTCAAATCAACAAGTATAACATCATTACCAATCGTTTTAATTTGCTCAAAAGCTATCTTATGTTCCTCACTATTCATTCTTCTAAGCATCTTAGTTTCACTAGTAATAAAATAATTAATCTTTCCATCACTAGACACATTTATATCAACAATTCTACCTAATTTAGAACCATCCTTAGTATTAATAATATCTTTATTTTGCATATCACTCATTAGCACAAACATCACCACTAAATTATATGATAAACTCTTACTCCATATATCTTTTTAAAGTTTTAATCGCATTTTTCTCAATCCTCGAAACTTGTGCTTGTGAAACTCCTAAATCATCAGCAATCTCCATCTGGGTCTTTCCATAAATATATCTAGCATATAAAACCATTGACTCCCTATCACTAATTTTAGTAAATGCTCTTTCCATACTTATCGCATCGTCCCTGCTAGTTTTACTACTCTTATCAGCAAGCTGATCCATCAAATAAATCGTATCCCCACCATCATTATAAATTGGCTCAAATAAACTAACAGACGGCGTTAAACTCTCCAAACAATTTGCAAGCTCATAAGATTCCATATCTAAAGCCTTACAAATCACATCATTACTTGGCTCACACCCATGCTTCTTCAAATACTCATCTTTATACTTTAAAACCTTGTATGCACTATCTCTAATTCCTCTACTTATTCTAACCACAGAAGAATCTCTAATAAACCTTTTAACCTCTCCCAGTATTAAAGGAACCGCATACGTAGAAAACATAACATTATAATCCAAAGAAAAATTATTAACAGCTTTAATTAACCCAATAACTCCAACCTGAAATAAATCATTCATATCGTACTTACCATTATTATATTTATTAATAATACTAAGAACTAACTTTAAATTACCATTAACAATTTCATCTTTAACAGACTCATCCCCACTTTTAAACTTCTCAAACAAAGCAATAATCTCTTTATTACTTAGTACCTTCAAATTATTAGTATCTATCCCTGGAATATCTACCTTATACTTAGACATAACATCCTCTCCTAGAGAAATTATGGGATAAAATAAATATTTTTATACAGTTTTATTAATTCTTAACAAATTCCTAATAAGCCACAAATAACTAACTAGTCCTAAAACTAAGATAATCTTAAATGAACTTATTCCGCCAAAGAAACCAATAAATACCAGTACAACATAACCAATAATCCTACCAATATTTAAAAATAACTCCAATATAAAATGATACTCTGCTTCAAACTTTCCCTTAATCATTTCAGAATTAGTATAAGTGGCAGTAAGCTTACTAAACTCTAGTTCTACATAAACCAAAAAACTATAATCAACTAGAGAATATATCACTAAAGAATATATACTAGGCTTAACAATCAAATAGCCAAGTGTTAAAAGCGTTAAAACTCCACTTATTATTGAAACCTCTTTATCTCTCTTACTATTCTTAAAAGCATAAATAGTAGTTGTAATTAAGCACACTGCTGCAATTACACCATTAAAAATCCCGTAATACAAATTCCCTTTCAAATAAATAATAGAATACAAATTAACAACCACATTTAAAACACTTGCTGAATAAGTAAGACCTTCTAGTACTCTGCTTCCAAGAATTAATTTAAGTTTCTTATTACTCTTAATCATTTCTTTAAATTTCTTAATATTAAACGAATTATTTTTATACTTAACATCCCTCATAAAAAATGAATTAATAAACATAAATATTATAAAAAGCATCCAAAACTTACCAACCATAACATAATCAAACTTACTTAAAAGTGCCCCTAAAAGCACCGGAACAATTATCCAAAGCACCTGTCCAACTGTATTAATTAAACCTAAATATTTACCCCTATCTTCATCTTTAATTTTTTCCGCATCAAATACATTAGAAGGATAATAATAAAGACCTTCACTTATTCCATAAACAGCACCAACTAGTAAAATATAATCACTAAGTTTCTCTTTTAAAAGCAAAATAAGTCCCAAATAAACTCCCATCATCGAAATTCCTATTCTATAATAAGGCAGTTTAATATTCTTCTTAATTGCTTTTCTAATTACAAAAAAACTAAGTGGCAAAAATATATAAATCATAATATAATACTTCGCCATCGGTAAAATCTCGTAATTAACTAACGTAAAAAAATACATAGAAAAAAAGGTACTTATAAAAATACCAACGACACTTTTTAAAACTTTATTAATTGTAAAAAACATCATATCTTTATTCATACTACTAGTATAAAATAAAAATTATCTTTTGTCCATCACTTAACTTCCATAACACTCTGTAACTTCTTAATAACCTTTTTCTCAATTCTAGAAATATATGACTGACTAATTCCTAACTTTTCTGCAACCTCTTTCTGCGTATAATCATCTGTGTTATTAAGCCCATATCTTAAAGTCATTATTAACTTTTCCCGTTCGTTTAAACTAGCAAGTTCTCTTTTTAAAAGTTCTTTATTAACCCTATCAGAAAACTCATCAAAGACCAAATCTCCTTCTGTACCCAAAATATCCTCTAAATGTAATTCATTACCTTCAGCATCATAATTAAGAGCATCCTCAAAACTTACCTCAGCCTTCCTCTTCTTATTCTTTCTTAAATACATCAGTATTTCATTCGCAATACACCTAGAAGCATACGTCGCAAGCTTTATCTTTTTATCAGGCTTATAAGTCTCTATTCCCTTAATTAAACCAATACTACCTATACTAACTAAGTCCTCTAAATCATAACCAGTACTCTCATATTTCTTCGCAAGAAAAACTACCAATCTAAGATTATGCTCAATAAGTTTATTACGTGCATTATCATCTCCTCCTCTAGCTTTAATCACGAGTGTTAGCTCTTCTTCCTTAGAAAGCGGTGGTGGTAAAATATCAGTACTACCTAAAAACAAAAACTCATTATCAATTTTTAACAATTTACAAATAAATCTAATAATTCTCTTCATAAAGCCTCCTTATTCAATATAATTTTAATTCCCTTATAACTAACACTACCAACTCCAATACTAGCACTAACTCTCTTCTTATCAACATACACCTTATCAGGCTTAAATACCTTAAGTAACCCACTACTATTAAGCCCTTTAAAAGGAACCAAATAACCAAAAACATCCCCATTAAACATACTCTTATCAACCAAAATAATTGGTTTCCCACACACCGGATCCTTTAAATTATTACCAGTATCCAAAAAACCAACATCACTAATAACATCATTATTAAAATATATATCAACATTCATATAATTATGATAATCTAACTTATAATTCTTCATTAACTTAATATACTTATAAACAATAAAAAAACCAAAACCAAACAAAATCACAAAATTAATAATAACCCCCTTAGTACTAAAAACCAGTGCATTATTCTTAAAAGTGGCATCATCATTAATCAAATAAATACTACCACCTAAAATAATACTAACAACATAAAGCCAAAACAAATTATCCTTAAAATAACTAAAACTCTTATAACCAAAAGCTATGTTAACCAAAACAATACTAGTCACAAGCTTATAAACAATCAAAAAAGCCTGCCCCTTCACCAAAAACAAAAGCAATGTAGATAAACTCCCAACAAGCGCACCAACAACAATTCTTCTTTTCTTAGCAAACCTCTTAAGCAAGATATCAACACTAAAAAGCAAAAGTAAATCTATAATAAAATTTAACAATAACACCACATCAACATATATAGTCATATCTTCACCATCACTAGTATAAAAAAAAGACACATCAAAATGTGTCGAATAAACAATAAAATTTTACATTTTTACTTTGTATGGATCTATTAAAATTATAAAATATTTACCAATATAATTCAATTATAAACTCAGAAAAAAAGACACCTAAGTGCCATTAAAAATTATCTCTATCTCTTAAGAATGGTGGAATATCAAAATCTCCATCATCTATTTTTTTAGGTCTTTCAGCATCTATTTTATTTGGTTCTTCATGTGGATCATCAAATCCAGTTGCTATTACTGTAACAATAACCTCATCATTTAAATTTTCATTAATTACCGCACCAAATATAATATTAATATCAGTATTACTACTTTGTCTTACTACTTCAGCAGCATCCTCAGCTTCAAATAATGTCAAACTTGTACCACCAGTAACATTAATAATTGCATCAGTAGCTCCATCAATACTAGTTTCAAGTAGTGGACTAGATACAGCTTGTTTAGCAGCCTCAATAGCTCTATTTTCACCTACACCTAAACCAATACCAATTAAAGCAGATCCTCTTTTTTCCATTACTGTTTTAACATCAGCAAAGTCTAAGTTAACTAAACCTGAAACAGCAATTAAATCTGAAATAGATTGAACACCTCTATGAAGTACATTGTCAACCTCTTTAAATGCATCAAGCATTGGTGTACTCTTATCTATTATCTCTCTTAATCTATCATTAGGAATAACAATTAAAGTATCTACGTGTTTCTTTAACTCTTCAATACCTAAAACTGCTTGTTCCATTCTTCTTTTACCTTCAAATCTAAAAGGTTTAGTAACAATACCTACTGTTAAAGCTCCTAAATCTTGAGCAATCTCAGCTATAACTGGAGCAGCACCAGTACCAGTACCACCACCCATTCCACAAGTAACAAATACCATATCAGCACCTTTAAGTGCTTCTTTTATCTCTTCCTTGCTTTCCATAGCAGCACTTCTACCAACCTCAGGATTTGCCCCAGCTCCAAGTCCACCAGTCATATTAGCGCCAATTTGTAATTTATTAGCAGCCTTAGAAGCATTTAAAACCTGTAAATCAGTATTAGCAACAATAAACTCTACTCCCTTAACCCCAGATTCTATCATTCGGTTAACAGCGTTATTTCCACCGCCACCTACTCCTATAACTTTTATTTTAGCTATTTGATCCATCTCTAATCCAAACATCTATTATCTCTCCTTTAATTATCAAAAAAGTATCCAAAAACTTTTCCTAATATTGAATCATTATTCACACTACTAGCACCATTGGTAAGTGCATCAATATCGTCATCAGTAAACATACAATAATCCTTATCTCTAAGTCTTAACTTATTATTAAAAGATATTAGCATTCCTACCGCAGTAGAATATATATTATTTCTAACTCCTAAATAATTAATTACACCAATTCTTCCTTTACTTCCAAAAACTTGATGTACTAAAAGAGCCATATCCCTTAATTCCGTTAATCCTCCTGATATAATTATATAACTAATTTCTTTCTTTGTTAAGTGGTTAATGCTCTTTTTTACTAAATTTAATATTTCACTAACCCTGCTTGACACCAAAGCACTAAGCTCATACTGATTTATACTTACCTCATAGCCTTCTCTAGAAACCACTTTTATTTGTTTTTTAACTGAAGCATTTTTCTCACTAGCAAGTGCCAAATTTTCTTTTAAATACCTAGCATCGCTTCTTTTTAAATTAAAAGTATAACAAATATCTTTTTCTAGCTCTATACCTCCAATATTAAGTATTTCACTATTTATAAAAATTCCTTTACTTATAATATTAACACTTGTACTAGTATTACCAATATTTACCATTACACCATTCTTATTATTTAAACTCTCTGTATAAAAATTAGCATAATCACATAAACCATTACAAGTTATATCAGCAACCTCTAATCCACTTTCTTCTATTACTTTGATAAAATCATAAATAAATCTCTTACTTGATGTCACGAGTACACTTTTAACAGAAAGCGTTTTTCCTCTTTTATTAAGTGGCATTTTACACTCTTCATCATCTACACTAAAAATTACTGGCTGAATTCCAATTAATTCTTCATTTTGAGGTATTCTATCTTTACTACTATCTTTTAAGACTCTTAATATATCATCACCAGTTACTACTCCATCTTCATCACTAACTGTAATTTTACCAGTTGTATAAAAAAATTCACAGTAACTTACTGGTATATTTAAAATTATTCTCTTTATACTAACATTAATCTTATCATATACATCATTTATAAGCATTTTAATAGATTTTATAAGTTCTTCTTTATCAGTTATTACATTATTTTGATACCCAGCGCTTTGTTTACTTAAACCACAAAGTACATTTAGCTTGTTATTATAAAACTCTCCAACAACAAGTTTAAGAGTATCTGAACCAATATCTAACGCTGAATATATCTTTCTCATAAATAACCTCTCTTTATTTTTTCTATCAAAATTATACTATAATACTTAACATATTTCAAACAAAATAGTTTGGTCTTTAAATAAAAATTGTTGTATAATTTTAGTGGGTGATGAAATTGAAAACTAGTTTATTAATCTTACTTAACAAGTTAATAACTAAAACTTGTAAAATCTTTCATAAAAACGGAACTGTCTTTCCCGCTTCCATTACATTAAAAATGGATGAACATCTCTTAACAAAGATTAAGTATCCAAAATATGTAATTGGTGTTACAGGTTCTTCTGGTAAGGGCTCTACAACCTCATTAATCACACATATTTTAACTGAAAGTGGCTTATCTGTTGTATGGAATAGTTCAGGTTCTAATATTGTTAATGGTACAGCAACTTTAATTTTAAATAATACAAATACTTTTAGTCATAAAATGAAATGTGATGTTCTTCTTTTAGAATTGGATGAATCTTTTATTAAGAAAACATTTGAAAAAAGTACTCTAACTCATTTAGTTGTTACTAACGTTACTAGAGACCAACCAGCAAGAAATGCTGAACCAGAAATAATCTTAAAGAAAATTATGAACTCTATTGATGAAAATACTACTATTATAGCTTGTGCTGATGATCCTTTTGTTAATAGATTTAATTATCTTTTTAAAGGAAACGTTGTTAATTATGGTATAGATAAAACTTTATATGACATAACAAAACCTATCAGTAATAATGTAGATGCCGCTTACTGTCCAATATGCTCATCAAAATTAAAGTATAAGTATTACCATTATGGACATTTAGGTTCTTACAGTTGTCCTAAAAAAGACTTTGAACGAAAAATAGATTATCTAGCTACCAATGTTGACTTAGAAAAAAAAGAAATGCAAATTAATAATCAAACAGTTAAGTTAAATAAAGATGTATTCTTTGCGGCTTACTACACTCTAGCAGCTTACTCTTTATGTAAAACTATTGGTCTAGACGAAGATAAAATATTATATGCTTTAAACGAAAAACAAATTGCTTCTAAAAGATTAAAAACTCTAAAACTAGATAATCGTGATGTGGACATGCTAGAATCAAAAAATGAAAACAATTTAAGTTATGTTCAATCACTAAATTATATCAATAAGTTTGCTGGTAAAAAAACTGTGGTTTTAGGTTTTGATAATGTAAGCCGTAGATATAAATACAATGATATTTCATGGCTATATGATGTAGACTTTGAACTACTAGATACTAAAAACATCGATAAAATCTTCTGCATTGGTCGCTTTAGATATGATGTAGAAACAAGACTATTATTATCTAAAATTCCAAAAGAAAAATTATTTATCGTAGATGACATTAATTTAATAATTAAATATTTAAGAGAAGAATCAGATGGAACAATCTTTACAATGGTCTGCTTTGATATGACTGAAATCTTAAAAAAACTATTAATGGAGGCTCAAGAATATGAAAATTAAAATTGCCCATTTATACTATGATTTAATGAACCTATACGGTGAACAAGGAAACATCCTAGCACTTAAAGAAGCATTTAATAAACAAAACATTGATACTGAAATAGATACATTAACTATCAAGGATGATATAGAATTTAAAAAATACGATATTTTCTATATTGGTTCAGGATCTAAAGAAAGCTTACTAATTACCTTAGAAGATATCAAAAAGTATCAAAAAGACATTAAAAATGCAATCAAAAAAGATATTTACTTTATATCAACTGGTAACTCTCATGAACTATTTGGTAAATCTCTTACTTATGACAATATTACTTATGATGGCTTAAATATTTTTAATTATTATTCAAAAGAAAACTCTAAAAGACTAACTGGCGAATGTTTTATGAAATGCAGTGATTTAAAAGATATAATTATTGGCTTTCAAAATAGAGCTTCTATTATTCAGATTAATGACCATCATCTATTTGAAGTTATCAGTGGAAACCAAGATAATTTTAAATCTTCTTATGAAGGATATCATGAAAACAACTTCTTTGGTACATATTTAATTGGCCCACTACTTATTAGAAATCCACATTTAACCGATTTAATAGTTAAAGATATTTTAATTAAAAAAGGTAAAAACTTTCATGAAGATAAAGATACACCTGAATATAAAGCTTATAATGAATATTTAAAAAACTTCTACAACGAAAAGTAGAAGTTTTTTATGAAACATAAGTTATTCTTGCATACCCATGTCCAGTATGACCAGTTTCGGCTGTACCAGTTGGTCCTGTAAATGATGAACTTCCTGCAGTAGTAGATGCATTTGTTAGATAATAAGAATTATTTAGTAAACATCCTGATGGATAGCTTGATGCTGTTGATGTTGTATATACGTATCCAGAACCACCGCCGCCGGCACTATCTTTACTACCACCATAACCATGACCACCGCCATACCAGCCGCCGCCACCACCGCCGCCATTAGAAGAACTAACACCCCCTGAACCAAAAGTTCCATTTCCAGAGTTATTATAACTTGTTCCTCCAGAAGTTTGAGTTCCGCCACCACCATGGGCATTTGTTGCTGTTCCACTTCCAGAAGCACCAGTAGTACCACCACCAACACCACCAGTACAATTATATCCAGAACCGCCTCCGCCACCAGCAACAATAACTCTACTATAAAGACTATCCTCAGCAATTCTTATATCGGTTGCGCCACCACCACCACCACCATAATTATTAGTGACAGTTCCACCATTATAACCGGCAGTTTTGGCTTTTCCAGGATATCCTCCAACATAAATATATAAATTCACATTTTCATTCAAATTAACTTGTCCTGTTGAATATCCTCCTTTTCCACCAACATAACTATTATAGGCTCCACCTTGAGCGCCCCAGACTTCTAATTTGTATTTACCACTAATTGGTATACTTAAAGTCTGAACACTTCCATCAGAACCAGTAGTTCCATTATATGCAAAATCTTTGCGAAATCCGAATTTAACATCACATACCGTTCTTCCAGCATCTACTCCGCTAACATTAACAACCCATTGACCATTTGTATAACTTACTGTTCCAGTCGCATTAGCAGCTGTTGTAGAACCATCCTTATGACAAAAAACTGATGCAGAATAATCAGATGTAGTTGGAAAAGCATCAGCTTTCACTCCATTTACATAAGCATAAACAGTTAAATCATCTTCATTATATACAGAAGTTATTTTTTTCTCTAATTCTAAAGTATTATAATAATAACCCGAATTCATTCTTAACCTAATATACAATTCACTACCATTATTGGTAATAACAACTCTTATTTTTTTTGTTCCAGTCGCATCTATTTGTCCCTTAAAAGAATCAGTTGTTCTAGAAGAGTACTGTACTGTCAACGTGCTAGGTTTTGTTAAAGTACTACTACAAGATGCATCAGAACAAACATCATAAGAAAGCTCATAATTACTCTTAATATTATTTGTTGCAGTAAAAGTGGTATTTAATTTTAAAACGGTATTAGCACTAACCTTAACTATTGCACCTGCTTTTGAATCTATTGTAACATTGTAAGTCATATCCCTTAAACTCAAATTAGCAGCTACTCCAGTTGCCGTATGCGTAAAAGCACTAAAAGCTATATTTAAAACTAAACAAAAAAGAACTAAAACACTTATAACAACAAAATATCTTGCTCTTTTATTATTTAATAATTTACTGATTTTTATCTTCATAATAATCACCATATATTCTAATAATAATTATAAAGAATTTATTAAAATTAATCAAGTCATAATTTATCACAAAAAAAGAAACTATTTAGCTTCTTCTTGTGCTCTAGTTTCTCTTATAACTGTAATCTTAATCGTACCTGGGTATTGCATATTGTTTTCAATTTTTTCTTTAATTTCTCTAGCAATTTTAAATGATGTTAAATCATCCACTTCATCAGGCTTAACTATTACTCTAACTTCTCTACCTGCTTGCATTGCATAAGTTTTTTCAACACCTTCAAAACTATTACCAATACTCTCTAACTCTTCAAGTCTCTTAATATAGTTTTCCATTGTATCATTTCTAGCACCAGGTCTTGCAGCAGATAATGTATCAGCAATTGCAACAATTACTGCAATTACGCAGTTTGCTTCTACATCTCCATGATGGGAAGCTATCGCATTTTGAACAATGGGAGACTCCCCATATTTTTTGGCAATGTCAAGTCCAATGCTTACATGTGAACCCTCTACCTCAAAATCAATTGCTTTACCAATATCATGTAATAAACCAGCTCTCTTAGCTAAGTTGACATTCTCACCTAACTCAGCAGCAATAATTCCTGATAAATGTGCTACCTCTTTAGAATGTTGTAAAGCATTTTGTCCATAACTAGTTCTAAAATTAAGTTTTCCAATTAAATTAACTAACTCAGGATCAACCTTAGTAAGCCCTAATTCATAAACTGCTTCACTACCTATCTCAGTAACTCTCGTATTCATATCCTTACAAGTCTTATCATAAATTTCTTCAATTCTTGTAGGATGAATTCTACCATCTTTAATTAAAGTTTCAATAGCAGTTTTAGCTATTTCCCTTCTAAAAGGATCAAAAGAGGATATAACAATTGCTTCAGGAGTATCATCTATAATTAAATCAACACCTGTAACTGCTTCTATCGTTCTAATATTTCTTCCCTCTCTACCAATAAGACGTCCCTTCATCTCATCATTAGGTAAATCAATTGTTGAAACTGTCTGAATAGTAGTTACATCATTAGCATACTTTTCCATAGAATTAACAAGTAAATTCTTCGCTTTCTTATCAACCTCTAATTTTGCCTCTGCCTCTTTATCTTTAATATATTCAGCAATTTCCTTAGCCATCGTGTTTTCTACACGTTCCATAATTAAATCATGAGCTCTTTCTTTTGAAAATTTAGCAATTTCTTCAAGTTTACTCATTTCCTGTTTTAACAATTCATCCATTTTTGTTTCTTTTTCTTGGAGAGCCTTTTGAGCAGCTGTAAGATTTTTATCTTTAATTTCTAATAAATTATCACGATTTTGAAGTAATTCTTCTCTCTTATCAAGAGAATTCTCCCTTTGTAAAAGCCTCTCTTCACTATTTTGAATCTCAGCTTTTTTCTCTTTTACTTCTTTTTCTGTTTCTTGTTTTAATTTATAAGACTCTTCCTTAAGCTCAATAATGCTATCTCTTTTAGCTTTTTCAGCTTCTTTTTTAGCATCACTAATAATCTTTTCTGCTTTCTTTCCAGCACCAGCACCAGTCAATATAATAATTGCATAAATAGTGCCACCACCAATAATCAATCCAATAAAAAGAGTTAAAATGGAAGCTGCATTAAAATCCATAATGTTCCTCCATATTCTATCAATAGTAAATTATTTTATAACAATCTACAATTCAATTATAAGATTAAATTAGATTAAAAGCAAGAATAAAACATCATGAGTAAAAATTAAACTTATTTACTTACTTTAATAAGCGGTATATTATTTGCTTCTCTAACTTTATTTTCGATTTCTATTGCAAGCTTAGGATTATCTTTTAAATACTGTTTAACATTTTCTCTTCCTTGACCTATTTTTTCACCTTGATAACTAAACCAAGCACCAGACTTATCAATAACACCAATTTGACTTGCTAAATCAACAAGTTCTCCTTGATGACTTACACCTTCTCCATACATAATATCAACAGTCGCACTCTTAAAAGGTGGAGCTACTTTATTTTTAACTACTTTTATATTTGTCTTGTTACCTGAAACAGAATCTCCTGCTTTTATTTGTTCTCCTCTTCTTACATCTAACCTAATAGTTGAATAAAATTTAAGAGCTCTACCACCAGGTGTCGTTTCCGGATTACCAAAAAGTACTCCAACTTTTTCTCTTAATTGATTAATAAAAATTGCTGTCGTTTTTGTTTTAGAAATCGTACCAGATAATTTTCTTAAAGCTTGACTCATTAACCTAGCTTGAAGACCAACATGAGAATCACCCATCTCACCTTCAATTTCCGCTTGTGGCACTAAAGCAGCCACTGAATCTATTACCACAATATTTACTGCTTCACTTTTAACAAGTGCATCACAAATCTCTAAAGCCTGCTCTCCAGTATCCGGTTGACTTAATAAAAGTTCATCTATATTTACTCCTAATTTCTTAGCATAAACCGGATCTAAAGCATGCTCTGCATCAATAAATGCTGCTGTCCCCCCAGCCTTTTGTACCTCAGCAATTGCATGAAGCGCAATTGTCGTTTTACCACTAGACTCAGGTCCATAAATTTCTATAATTCTTCCCTTAGGATATCCTCCAACCCCTAAAGCTATATCTAAAGTAAGTGATCCTGAAGATGTTACATCAATATTCATGTGATCACTACTACCAAGTTTCATAATAGCTCCTTTACCGAACTGTCTTTCAATATCAGCCATTACTTGTTCTAAAGCTTTACTCTTTTCTTTTGCTTCAATCGTTTTCAAGTTATTCACCATTCCTTTTCCCTACAACATCATTTTATAATAGAGAAAAATAAAAGTCAAGAACTTTTTCAAACAAATGTATGACAAATTTTTAAAATTTGTAAAAATAAAAAAAGACTTAAAATTTAAGCCTCAAACTACTGTTTTAAATACTTTTTATTAGCCATAAAATACTGAATTCCTGAATAAACAGATAAAATAGTAGCAATTATAACCATATAATAACCTAAATTAAATCCAACTAAACTAAATGGTATATCAGAAAAGAAAACAAAACTTACACCAGTCATCATAAACACTGTCTTTAACTTTCCCCATAAACTAGCAGCAACAACATTTCCCTTTGATCCAGCAATCATCTTAATACAATCAACAGCAGTATCTCTAGTTATAATAACCACTGGAACAATTACCGGAATAACACCATCACAAGCTAAAATAATCAAAACACCATTAACTAATATCTTATCAGCTATCGCATCCATTACTTTACCTAAATCAGTAACAAGCCCTCTTTTCCTAGCAATATTACCATCTAAAAAATCAGTAACACTAGCAATTATAAAAAGAACTCCACAAATAATATATTTTAAACTAATAGTAATTTTCCCCGCAACTAAATACTCTGGAATATTTATTCCAATATCATGAAAAGGAAAAACCATTAAAATCAAAACAAAAATTGATAATATTATTCTTCCTAAAGTTATTCTATTTGGTAAATTCATACAAGCCTCCTACAAAAAAGTAATTATATTAGTGCATCCAATAGTTATTTGCTTAACACTCCAAATAACCGCTAAAACCACTAATACAAAAATAATTATCAACATAATCACAAACTGTTTATTATCCCTTATTGGCGCCAGTTTAGTATAAGGTGAAGCTATTCTATCACTTAATACTTCTTCTTTTTCTTTTTCTCTTACTGCTTTTTCTATCTCATCCATCGGAATTTTAGAAGTCTTCTCAAACATAAACTCATTAAATTTATCTATAACTTCTTTATAATCCAAACCTAAATATTTAGCATACGACTCCAAATACTCCTTAAGTTCAAATATATCCTTAAAAGAACCAATGTTCCCATCTTCTATTTGTTCCAAATAAAGCTTTGATATCTCTAAATCTTTACTAACTTCATCTAAAGTTAACCCTGACATTTCTCTAGTACTTTTAAGTACCTCACTAATCTCGTTTATAAATGTCAACTCCTAACTAACACAAAAATAAATAATACTTAATAAGCCATGTTCTGTACCTATTTCTAGGTGGCAAACATTTATCTTACAAAATTGCATCTTTTAATAGCTTCATTTCGCCTTAAAAAACTCCCCTACCATAATTTGGGTTTCTCACTCACGGGGTTTACCACGTTCCACCTTACTCATTTCTAAGTAAGCTCGTCTCTATGGCACTTTTAAATTTACTCTAACCATAGTTTGCACCGTAGGTTATTTCAAAGCCGTTAGCATCAGCTACCTAAGGTTATTTCTTTCCTTAGCGTGAACACTAAAATCATCTCAGATTTTGTGAGCATGGACTTTCCTCTACATAATTAAATGCAGCGTTTGCCTAAAATATTAATTATTTTTACCGTAAACTATTTTTTCTAAATTAGATAATCTTCTAAGAACATCAACATTACTAGCAGAATCATCAACTTTAACACTCATCGCATCCTTAAGTTTTCTATACTCTAACTGTAACTTTTTATTATCCTCTATTAAATCTAGATTATCTTTCTCAAGTTTTTTTATTGCACGTAAGAACTCAGTATAATCCCTTATAACCATATCAAGAAATTTATCAACTTCTTGCATACGATAACCTCTCGCATCAACTTTAAACTCTTTTTCCAAAATCTCCTCAGGGGTTAAATATAGTTTATCTTCAATCATACAACCAACCTTCTTACTAGATATATTTTATTATTTGTTATCTATTTTGTCAAGGTATCTTTTAATGCTACTAGTCAATCTAAATAACCTAAAACTATCTACTTTTTCCGTAAGTTCATCAAATATATTTATCATAATCATCACAATAATACTATATCAAAAAACTCAAATAAATTTATAAATTCGTCAATTTATATCAAAATAATCAAGCATTGAATTAGCAAGTGTCTCACCAATTAACTTCTTATTACTCATAATCCACAAAGCATCCTCTTTATAATCATGATGAGCTACCTCAACTAATATTCCAAAAGGAAAATAATTATCATTTGCCTCACCTAATGCACCATTAGCATACTTAACCCCTCTGTTAGCTTTTTCATCCTCTTTATTATAATAAATATTAACTAAATCCTTCTGAATAATATTACCAAGAGAATAAGAAAAACTTCCCTGCTCATCTATCCAAGTCTCAATACCATAAGTCGTATGACTACCACTAGCATTAGAATGAATTGCTAACTTAAAATCACAATTATAATACTTAGCTTCACTATTCCATAAATTAATATTCCCATTAGGATTATTACGATATACCTTTACCCCTTTATTCTTTAACGCTTCCTCAACATAATCAGTTAAATCATTCATCTCTGCCATTTCATTTGTATATCCTACACTTCTTACCCCAATATTACCATCTTGATTAGAAGGCGATAAATATATTCTATACTCTTGCTTTTGTCCAACATTAATACTAAACTCACTAACAATACTATTATTCATCTTTGGATCTTTAACAACACTCTTTATCATGAAATTCTGATTAGCTTCAATCGGCTCAGTATACTTAATTCCATAAGTATTAGGATCCTTACCATCTAAAGTATAATAAATATTCCCACTCTTATTAGGATTAATTAACTCTAACTTAGTTCCTTTCTTAACCGCTTTTGGATATTTATTTAAATAAGCTGGTTTCAAAGTATCCTTTTCATTCATCGTAAAAGAAATAGTATCCTCTTTTGTATAATCACCATAATCTTTATAAGTTCCCTTAATCTTTAATGTATAAGTTTCACTCTTTCTAAAAAAATCCGAACTAATAATTGCTCTTTTATTTCTAAGTGTCTTCTCTTTAATTAGATTATTACCATTATATATTTGTAACACATAGCTATCCGCATTATCTCCACCCTCATACTTAAAAACTATATCATTATAATCTAAAGTAGTCGCATTTTCTGGCGATAAAATCTTAATATCCCCAACAGGAGACATATTACTATAAAGATCTATTGTATTAATAACATTATTACCATCAAATAACTTAACAGTAAGCTTCTGCTGCATATTAGTAAATAAATTTTTAGTTATAGTATATGTATTACTACTAACACTATCATCCATTATCTTATAATCACCATCATAAATACCAATCGTATAATTTTTATGTGTTAAATCTCCATCTATTAATAATTCATAATCTTTATCATTTGTTAATACCAGATTATTATCTTTACTAAACGTCGGCTCTCTATAAGTAAACTCATAAGGATTATTAACACTTATAGACTGTCCAGTTTCATCATAAGCATAAACCACCAATTTATATTTCTGATCATATTCTATATTAGGTAAATCAATCGTTACACTAGTATCAGTTACATTCTTACTATAAAATATCCCATTATTTTCATTATAAATAATAATATCATAATTTGTAGCAGCTTTAACTTTTTCAAAACGCACTTTATATTTAGTACTCGTATTATCAACACTAATTATATTAAAATTCTTTAATATCTTATCACTATTTAATAAAACCAATGAAACTATTACCGTAGAAACAATAAAAGTCAACAAAACACCGAATATATAAACAATATACTTCTTCATAGCCACCTCTATCATTTATTATATAATAAATAAACCACAAAAAAAAGACCATAGGTCTTAAAAATTCTTAAATAAATTCTTACTATGAACAACAAAATATCCACAAGCCGTAATTAAAGTAATTAAACCAAGTGGTAAGAAATAATCTTCTACACCAGTATCAACATTTTGTTCAGGTTTCTTAGTAGTAGTCTTAGAATTATTACAAATAATATACTCTTTCTTTATAACAATAACTGGTCTTACCGCACACTTTGGATTATTAGTAGGATCTCCAATAGACTTACTAACTAAAGAAGCATAAACAACATCATCTCCACTACCAGTAGCGCTTTCATTTCTTGTAACACAGTACACTTTAGGACTGTCAGTTGTAGAATCACTAGCAGCAGATTGTGTCCAGTAATTATAATCTTCTGGTAATAATGCATCACTAAGAATAAGTGGTGATAACCAAGCATATTTTTTCTTTATATCCTTATCTATACCTAAAGCTTGTAAATCTTCTACAGTAAGCAATCTTCTATCAACAACTCTCCAAGATTTAGTACCCTCTATTAAAGAATTATTAATATAAGCATTTTCTCTAACTGTTGTTGCATCATGAGTTCCAATCATTGTCTCATCATAAATAGAAGGACTTACTGGTAACCCATCACTTCTTTTATCAGTTACAGTACCATCAGCAATCGCAGTAACCGTTTCTTCCCCAGCCTTGCTTTCCTTTAATACATGAAATCCTTTACCAATTTCCGTATCATTTTCTGTAAGTGCCACTGAAATTGAATCACCAACATCAAAAGTTTCACTAACAGCCATCGCATTTACAGAAAAAGGTGCAAGTACAATAAACAAAAACAATACTAACTTCTTCATTTCTAATCTCCCTTTTTTATTTTACCTATTATTACAATAAATATAACATAAAAATAAATAATGAGCAATAATTTTAATTTACTTATTAACACTTTCATGATATATTTAACTAAAGAATAAAGGTGGTAATTTATGAAGAAAAAAAACATTTCATACCTATTAGTACTAAGTTTTTTAATGCTACTATGCTTAATATATAGTAACAAGGAAGTTTATATAGCAAAAAATTTAATAATAAATTTATCAATCGTGATATACCCAATAAGCTTTTTAATAACCGGCTTAATTACTAAAGAAGGTGGAATAAAAGAAAGTAAAAAATCTCTAAAACTAACATTTCTTATAATCCTAATCTTCTACTTAATTGCCTCTATCTTATGCACTATTAATAGTACAACAAATAGTAACGATATAAGCACTAGTTTAAGAGAAGTGTTTACTCCAAATTATTTTAACGTATACGATTTAACAATTTACTATCCAAACTTAATAAACTTATTTACAATGCTTATTGTATTTTATTTAAGTCATAACATTTTTATAATCCTATACGATATTTGTAAAAACTATGTCAGCATATTCCTAACATTTGTCATTGCAATTTTAATATCAGGTTTTATTGATCAAATGTTATATGTTTCTTTTACTACTATATTTAATGGACTAAACACCAAACTTGATTTAGTAAACTATGTTAAAAACTTAACAGCAAACTTTATAATTACTATTTTCACATCAATAATATTATCAATAATATTTCCTATCATTACAAAGAAGAACTAATCTTCTTTTTTTATTTAACGATAATTTGTCAAATCAAACGCAACATTCACATAAATACTCATTAAATAATTCTT
>URUT01000009.1 GCA_900551105.1 uncultured Mycoplasmatota bacterium | reverse complement strand
ATAAAAAAGTGTATATAATGTTTTACACATTACACACACTAAAAATTATACAACCATAAAATAAGCATCAAAAACGATGCTTTTTCTAATTGACTAAGATTGTAACTTACTATATAATTATATTAGTAAAATAGGTGATAAAAACATGGATAATAATAAAAAATTAAAAATATACATTGGTTTATTAATAACAGTAACAATCTTAGTAGGGGTAACATACGCATACTATAGACTATATAAAACTCAAACGAATGATAATGTAATAGGTACAAGAAGCTGTTTAGATACCTCATTTACAGAAGATACATCAGAAATAATTCTATCAGACGCTTTTCCAATAGATGATAGTGATGGCTTGCAAGAAGACCCATTCTCATTTACTCTAACAAATAACTGTGATAGTTATGTAAATGTACAAATAACTCTTTATAGTGAATATAGAACAAGTACCAGTAGTACTTATTTAAAAGATGACTATGTAAAAGTAAATTTATCACCAAAAGGTGCAACCACTGGAACAAGCAATATCTTAAGTTCCCTTTCATTAGGTGATATAGACACAACAAGAAAAGCCTATATTTTAGAAGAAACAGGCTTAAAAGGAAATGAAACAAAGTCATATGATTTAAGATTATGGATGAACTCAGAAACAACTAATGAACAAGGACTAAACAAAACCTGGAAAGGGAAAATAATAGTAACAGTGACAGCGGCAAAAGAACCAGTCCCAGCGCCAGATGGTTGGTATGATGCAAGCAGTGGAACATTACTAGCAGCTCTAAGAGATAAGAATACATTAAGTGAGCCATTAACAACACCAGGAGCAAAAATTTCAGCAGATACTGAAGCTCTACTAGCTTCCACTGAAGATGATTATGGAACCTCATATTATTTTAGAGGTGCAGTTACTAATAACTTTGTAGAATATGCCAATATGTGCTGGCGAATAGTAAGAGTAACGGGCGATGGCTCAATTAAGTTGGTCTTATATAATTATAATGGATTAACAAGTACAAATAATACACCATCAAGTAGTACACCTTGTAATGTAACTGGAAACGATTATGCCTTTGCAAGATATGAAGGAGATACATATAAATCAGTATTTAATTCAAGTTATAATGATAATGCTTATGTAGGATTTATGTATGGTACCGCTAGTGCAAGAAGTTATGCAGAAGCACATGCTAATACTAATGCAAGCAAGATATTAACTAATTTAAATAAATGGTATACAAATGTACTTTCTAAACAAGCAAATTTTAGTGATAATCAGTTAGCAGATACAATATGGTGTAATGATAAGAGTGTGGTAACTGATGCTACGTTTAATCCTGAGAGATGGACTTTAGGTACAAATTATGGTTATGCAAAAAATAAAAATTATTATGGAGCTGCAAAGAGACTCGTACAAGCATCATCATATAAAGCTGGAGGAACAGGGCCTAGTTTAATATGTCCAAATGATAATAATGGTGGAAAGTTGTCTAAGTTCACTGTAAGTGATACAACATATGGTAATGGAGCATTAAGTGGTTATGCCAAAGTAGGTTTACTTACTGCAGATGAAATAGCATTTGCTGGTGGTGCTTATGATACAACAAATTCAACATATTATATAAAAGGGAATACTAATTCAAGTTATTGGTGTGCTTTGTCTCCGGGCGACTTTGATGGCAACGGCGCTATCTTTTGGGGTGTTGATGGCGGCGGCAGCCTTGGCGACGGCTACGTTGTCGGCATCGGCGGTGGGCGGCCTTCTCTATCACTTCAGTCGGGAGTCAAAATATCAAGTAGTGGGATTGGCAGTGCTACAAACCCGTACAAGATAGTGGCATAGTGAATAATTTTGTCTCCCAAATCGTCAAACGTTTTATGTCCCGAAAAACCTTTTGAGGGACAAAACTAGAGTGTGAGGCAATAAAAAGATTATTTCTTGGAGTTTATGGACGTGAAGTGGCAACTGCATCTGCGGATTTTCCGCTTGGAGCAGGAGCAGTTGCCACCAATAGACTCTCTTTTGCGCCTGCTTGCATACGCAAAAGAAGTTTATACTAAATAAATAACATTTCTTGTACAAGGCCAATCACCTTTATAGGATTACCAATTACTTAATAGGGAGGTGTATATGTCTAAGACAAAAAAAATCATTGTTGTAGGTTTAATACTTATATTGATAATCGTTATTATTCTTCTAAGTAAGTTTTATATTACTAGTAGTAAAAAGTATCAATTATATAATAAATATTCATCTAAAGTAAATATTAGTTATCATAATCAAAATTATAGTTATAATTATGATTATGATGGAAATAAGTATCTTATATCTACTAAAGATTATGATAATATCTATTTAACTAATAATACACTTTACTATCAAGCTAATAGTACATACTACAAATATAATATAGATAACTATGAAAATATTAATCAAATAATTAGTGACTTAACATTAAATAAGGAGACTAATAAGTTAGGTAACACCATTGAGTATTCATCTAGCATCGATAAAGACACTATTAATCGGTTACTTAAAACATTATTTATAAATTATGAAACAAATAATAATGCTGTTGCACACTTGACAATTAATGATAAATACTTAGATAACTTTACTCTCGATATAGATGATATTACTATTGATATTAGTTTTAAGAAATTAAAAGATGATTATAAAGTATCTATGCTAGGTTTCTATGAAGAACAAACAAAAGATACTAATAATAATATTTTAGAAATAAAGGAGGAAGAAAATGAATAAGAAAGGGTTTACATTAGTAGAAATTATTGCAGTTATTGTTTTATTAGTTACTATAGGTGGTATCTTTACAGTTAGTATGGTAAGAAAACTAAATGATAAAGAAAATAATAAAGATACAGTAAAACAAATAATTTCCGCAGCTGATGCATATGTTTCAGCAAACAAAGAAGAAATAGAAAAATTATATGAAGGATATAACTTCGTAGATATTACTATTAAAGATTTAAAAAATAATGGATTATTAAATGATGACATTATTGATCCTAATACCAATGAAAAATATTCTGATGATGAAAAAGTACGTATCACTTTAAATGGCTCCACTGGAGCAGTTGAGTTTACTATTAGTCCAGAAGAAAAAGATAATACATATCTAATCGCTGATGATATTTATTTAAAGCATGATGCAAATAATACTAATTGGTGTGATAATGATAATAATGTATTTATGGGATTAAATAGTAGTGATAAAAATGCTAGTAGATTAGTTTTAGTAAACGCTAGTAAAGCTAATGAAACTTATACATTAGTAAAAAATGATACCATAGTTAAAAAAGAATGTAATGTAAATGCTACTAAAGCTGGTAACTACGAAATTAAATATGAATATACCTACAATGGCAGTACTGTAAGCAAAACAAGAAATGTTCATGTATCATCTAACGATAAAGATATTGAAAGCTTTACAGCAATTATAAATGAAAACCATAATAAATTATTCTTAGATGCTTCAAAAGAAGAAACTAATATTACACTAACTATTACATATCGTAATGGTACTAAAGAAACCAAAGAAACAACCATTGCAAAATTAGCTGATGAAGGATTTAATATCAGTAATTTTGATACTAGTACTATCGGTACTAAAAAATCAATTATAACTTATGCTAATACTAATTCAGATGGTTCTATTCCAAGTCCGTTTGAACTAACTTATATTGTATCAGACAAATTAATAGACTTTATTCCAGATAGCTGTGTTAAAGTCACTAATAATCCAGATGAGTGCTATGTTATTGGCGAAGCAGAAGATAACTATGTTAGATTTGATGGTAGTAATACTTTATTTAGACTATATCATCGTATTAACTCTAGTGTAAAAATAATTAGTAATAGTCCGTTCTTGGTAAACAATACTACTATGCAAACAACTGGAGTGGATAATGATCCAAATGGTAAAACAGCTTATGGCTTAATTGGTAAATGTAAATCTGCAGGATGCTGTAACGGTGGAAGATATTTCTATACAGGTCTAGGCGGAGCTCAAGTAATGAGTAGTTCTAAAACATTTACAAATCCTACTAATCAATCAAACTATTATCCAAAAATGGATACAGTTCTAGACAAATTTTATTATAGCGTTACTGGTAAAGATTTACCATATATTGAAAATCAAGTATTTAATAAAAATACTGGTATTTATCAAAGATTTGCTAGTAGATATGGATTACTTACTCAAACTGATTATAACTACATAGCAAAATGTTCTAATAATTCTTGCGTTCGTACCTATTTAACAAATAATTCTAACCAAGGTAAATCATTCTGGTTAATTGAAGCAATCGGCTATAGTATGACAACTAGTAACTTTAACCATGGTACACCTTATGCAGCAGCAACAAACAACTATGTAAATGCTAAAACTTACAGTGTTAACGTAGATGGTTCTATAAAATCATATGGTGGTGACTCTGGTATAAGTGCACAAACTCTTACAGTAGCAACAAACTTTGTAAGACCAACTTTATCACTAAAAAATGCCGTAATTATAAAAGGAAATGGAACTCTAACTAATCCATTTGTAGTAAAATAAGGAGGATAAGATGAAGAATAAAAAGAATTATATATTAGTAGGATTATTAATAATTGTAATTATTGGTGTAATAATAATTAAATATTTCTACGACCATCCTAAAGATAATATATTAACGGGTAAAACGAATATTGGTGGCTCTTTAATTGCTTCTTCACAAAGTGATGTAGATGCCTACCTAAAAAAAGATTTAGAATCCAATAAATATTCTTTAGAAAAAGCTAAAGTATATATTGATCCATATGAAAGTTCACCACTTAGTGCTATTATACTTTTCTATACTGATAAAAAAGAATCAGTTACAGTTACTGTAAAAGGCCAAAAACAAAATGACTTAGTACTAGAGTATGGTGAAGAAAATTATCACTATATTCCAGTATTTGGTTTATATAATGGATATAATAATAAAGTTATAGTTAAATTAAGTAGTGGTACAACTCGTGAATTAACTATTTCTATTGATGATAAAAAAAACTTACCTAAAATAACAGCAGATACTAATAATGTTACATCAGATGGTGACTTATATTTATTAACATCACCACTTAGTATGTCTTCAATAGGTATTGATGGCTACGGAGATATTAGATGGTACGAAACTAAAAACTACTATCATAATATTGTAAAATTAGAAAACAATCATTTACTTGTAGGTACTGATGCTGATACTACTGCCACTCTTCCTACAAGACTCCTAGAAATAGACTACTTAGGTAGAATCTATAATGAATATAATATTGAAAACGGTTACTTAAATGATTTCTTCGTTAAACAAAATGGCAATATCATCGTAACAGGTAGAAAAGAAGGCCGTGTTACCATCTCTGACCTTATAGAAGAAATAGATGCTAAAACTGGTAAAGTAGTAAAAGAAATAGATTTATTTGATTTATTTAGTAAAATAGATAATTCATTTACTAGTAATATTACTCGTGAAGATTACTTCTATAACTCTGGAATTAGTTATAATGAAGAAGATGACAGCTTACTACTAACATACTGGGGTGGAGAAATGGTTGTAAACTTAAATTATACAAGTGGTACAATCAATTGGATTTTTACTAACCCCGAAAACTTACCATCATCATTTAGTACTTATTTATTAAAACCAACTGGAAACTTTACTTATCCAAGTTCAATGCATCAAGCAACACTTAATAAAGGCATTTTAAAAGTTTTAGATAATGGTTATAGTACTATTAAAAATATAACTAATCTAAATGAATTAAAAGGTTCTTATTCATCAGCAAATACTTATAAAATAGATGGGAAAAACATCGAATTAGTATCTAGTTACAACGAAAATAAGAAATACTTTAGTTATGCTCTAGGTGATTATAAAGTATTAAATAATGAAGAATTAATTTTATTTGGTCGTGAACTTAATGATGTTAATTATAATAGTTCTATTGACATTAATGAATACGATAATTTAAGTTCTAAATTAATTGGTTTAGTTAATAATAATAAAGTATTAGATTTAACTATTGCTGGTGCTAATTATTCAGTAACTAAAGTAAATATTAATACTAAACATAGCTTTAATTTTGATAGTCCTAAAAACTATACAACACTTACTGCGTCACCAAAAGAAGAATTAACAAGCACTATTTTAAATAAATTAAAAGATGCTGAATTAGATGAAAGTTATGATTTTGGTTTCGAACAAAATATTATTGAAAATAATGTCATATTCTTGTCTTTAGATGAAGTAAAAATGGTTTTAGTAAATGATAATAAAGAAGGCGCTGTATATACTATCAAAGAACCTAACAAAGAAAAAGTTAATAAAACAGTAATAGACTTACCAAAAGGAAAATATTACATCTTTATTATAGAAAATGATCATGTGAAACAAACTGGTAAAACTATAGAAGTAAAATAGTCTCGTAATAATGAGACTTTTTTATTTAGGTGTAATCTATATGCTTAAAATTGTTTTCAAAGTTTATTCACCGCTTGACAAACTTACTGATAAACAGTAAAATATCAGTAAGTTTGTCAAGGAGGAATATAATGGATATTATGACAATTAAAAATTTTAAAGAAGAAAGTAATACTGAAATTATTAAATTAATTATGAAATTGAATAATGGATATGTTACTTCAAAAGACCTAGATAATTATGGCATTCATAGAATGTATCTTAATATTATGCGAAAAAATGGAATAATAGAAAAAGTTGGTAATGGAATTTATATTGATGCTAATAAAATAGAAGATAGTTATTACGTTTTTTGCCTTAGTATGCCAAATATTATTTTTTCACACATGACAGCCCTTTATTTTTATGGACTTTCTATAAAAGCTCCAAATGATAAGTACGATATAACAGTAAGAAAAACTTATAATAGTAAACATCTAAAAAATCATAATGTTTTTTATGTATCTGAAGATATTTATGATTTAGGGCTTACCGAAACGGATACTCCAATGGGAAACAAGGTAAGAGTGTATGATATTGAAAGATGTATATGTGATATTATTAGATCCAAAAAGAGAATGGACTCTGAACATATTAAATATAGCATTAGAGAGTACATTAAAAGAAAAGATAAAGATCTAGTTAAATTATCAAAATACGCTGAAAAAATGGGAATAAAAAAAGAAGTAATGAATTATATGGAGATATTCTATGAATAGTATGCAATTAAAAGATAAACTAAGAAATATTTCTAAAGAAAAAAATGTGGATTTTAATACATTACTTAGGCTTTATATGTATGATAGATTTATTGAAAGACTGGCTAAAAGTAAATATAAAGATAATTTTATTTTAAAAGGTGGATTTTATCTAAGTACGCTTTTTGGGGTAGAAAATAGAACTACGATGGACATTGATACTGCTTTTAGAAATGCCAATTTTAATGAAAAAACAATAGTTAAAATGATAAAAGAAATAATTTCTATAAAAATAGATGATAATGCTGAATTATCATATTTAGGAATAACTTTAATAAGAGATGAAGTTGAATATGGCGGATTTAGAGTTGATATACAAGTTGAACTTGAAAATGTTAAAGAAAAATTTCATGTAGATATAGCTACAGGAGATCCAATTACACCAAAAGAAATAAGATATAAATATATTCCTTTATTAGAAAATAAATATATAGATTTGTATGCTTATAATATTAAACAGTATTAGCAGAAAAAATAGAAACAATTCTTAGTAGAGTTGAATTAAATGGTAGAATTAGAGATTTCTATGATGTTTATTTAATATACACAAAAGATTGGGCGAATGTTAATAAGGAACATTTTAATGAGGCTTTATTAAAAACATTTGTTAAAAGAGATTATTATGGTAATCCATTTGAAGCCATAAAGCTCATCCGAGATAGCAAGCTGATACGAATAAGATGGAAAAATTATCAAAAAAAGTATGACTATGCAAAAAATATAGATTTTGATGATATCCTGGATTCTGTAGTAATAATGATAGAAGAAATAAAACAAGAAGTAATTTAATATGTTAAAAAATATACTTTAGTGTTAATAATAAATCAAGAGAAAAAGAGCTCATAATAATGAGACTTTTTTTATGGTTCATGATATAATTAAATAAGAATAAAGAGGTTGCCTATGAAGACTATCAAAAAGTTTATTAAAGATAATCCTATAACTACTGTGATTTTAGCTATTACATTTATAACAATGATTATAGTACCAATAGATAAAAAATATATTTCTTATTTTGATATGAAAACTTTATGTTCTTTATATTGCCTTATTGCAGTTATCGAGTGCTTAAAAAGATCTCATTTCTTTGAAGTATTATCAAAAAAAATAATTTTTCTATTTAAAAATACTAGAAGTGTAATATTAGCACTAATTATAGCAACCTTTATTTGTGATCTTTTTTTAGCAAATGATATGTCACTAATCACTATATTACCACTAACGGTAATTATTCTAACAACGACGAATAATGAAAAATATTTACCTTTAACTCTAATCTTACAAAACATTGCCGCAAATATGAGTGGCATGATTACACCCCATGGAAATCCTCAAAATTTATACTTATATTCATACTACAACATCCCAACCTTAGAGTTTATTAAAATCTTACTACCACAATTTATAATCGTATTAATACTTTTAATAATTATTCCACTGCTTGTAGTAAAAAAAGAACCAATTAAATTAGAAAACAAAAAAGAATATAAGATTGATAACAAAATAGTAGTTATTTATTTAGCTATGTTTGCCTTATCACTACTAACTATCTTAAGAGTAATCCCAATCAAAATAGGTATGATTATTATAACTTTAGGAGTTCTAATATTTGATCCAAAAGCTTTAAAAACAATGGACTGGGACTTACTACTAACATTTAGTGCTTTCTTTATTTTCTCGGGTAACATTAAAAGAATTGAACCAGTTAAGATATTTCTTGGCAACATGATGAATAAAAGTGTTCTTATTACTGGCTTGCTAAGCTGTCAGTTTATCAGTAATGTCCCAACAGCAGTACTCTTATCAAGTTTTACAACTGATTATAAAGCATTAATTACAGCAGTTAATATTGGTTCACTTGGCACTTTAATATCATCTCTAGCAAGTCTTATTACTTTAAAGATATATCTAAAAACAAAAAATTCTAGCTTTAACAAGTATATACTTTTATTTACAGTAATTAACATTATATTCTTATCTGTTCTTTTAACATATACAATTATATTTAAATAGTACTAGTCATATAGTTTACACTGGAGTTGACGTAGTACTATTTTTTTGTTATTCTTATTATAGAAAGATAGGATGGTGTAAATATGGATAATGAGCCAAATAAAAACGATGCTTTTAAAGTTAATTTTGATCCTAAAAATAGAATTGACCTAGAAACCAAATCTATTAATTCTAATAGTGAAAGAGTAGATAAAAGTACAACTATTTATGATGAAAATGGTGTAGGTTATGCTTCTAGTACTATTATGATGGGTTATAACAAGCAAAACTTTAAATTAGGCGATGGCAGCTTTGTAAGTTCTAAAGAACTAGTTGAAGCAATGAAAGTAGCAATGCAAAAATATGAACCAGGGACAAAGATAGTTCACAAGAAAACTGGTAAAGTACTTAATATTGATGAATTTATTAAAATGGTCAAAGGTGCACAAGGAGCATTAATTTTAGGCGAGAAAAGTGAGAAAATAGAGAATCAAGACTCACGAACTATTAAAGTTGAAAGCGCTGATGGTCGCACAGCAAATAAAGGAGTATTATTCTTAGGAAATCGTGGTTTAAAATTAGAAACTGGAGAATATGTTAGTTTAGAAGAATTTAATGCAGCAATTAAAAATTATGTAGCAGTTCCAACTCCTACAAAAAAACCAGAACCAAAACCAACTCCTAAACCAGTACCTAAACCGGAACCAGTGCCTGAGCCAACTCCTGAACCAAAACCTGAACCAAGAGAAGTAGAAGAACCAAAAGTAGTTCGCGTCACTAGAAAATATCGTAATCGTGCTTCTATATGGTTAGCAATTCTAGCAGCTTTAACTTTATTACTTTCAGGCTTTAAAGAAAAAACTAATGTCGGACCAATTAAAATCACTGACGATATTAAAGGCGCAATAGAGCAGCAAGCAGTAACCGAAGATAATCTATATTTTAATATAGGTGGAACTATTTATGGTTACGAACCAATAGCTGGAACAATTCAAAGAACTACCGAAGACTTAACTATGGGTGGAAAATTAAATGTTATAGATGGACAAACTTTTAATACAAATAGTTTAGATACTGGTAGAAACAAATCAATTGGTGGCGAATTTTCTAAAGAAAACAAATTTGCGGGTGGCTACCGCATTACCGGATTTTCAATAGTTAAAGATGGTAAAATTTTAAATTTTAAAGAAGATTTAGAAGGCTTAGATAACACAACAAAATTAAGAGATATATTAGATAAAACTCTTGCAGATAGAAACTTAAATTTTTCTGATGTTGATATTAAAATTCATTTAGGTATGGATGGTGATTCATCAAGACTTGGTTGGATTGATGTATCAGAGTTTATTAATGCAGATACTATAACCGATGATATGATTAAAAAAGTTGCATCAAAAGGCTGCGTAGATGAAGGCAAGATAAATAATTTCACTGGTGAATATTTAACTATGTCAAATGGCGTAAGCATTAAAATAGTAGATGCTAACGGTAATCTTCTAAAAAAAGGTACAACAGTAATTGGATCAGATAATCAAAAATATACTATTGAAAATTTAGAATTAAAAACCGAAGAGAAATTAGTTGACAACGAATTACCAGCATTAAAAAATGAAAACATTGAAGCTGGAAAGAAAACTCTTGAATGGAGCGTTAAAAATATGAATTTAGGGCTTGGAGTAGTACCTCTAATAGCATCAGCTGCTTATGCTGTACATAACAAAAGAAAAAATGATTATGAACAACAAAATCCAAAATTATTTGAGTTTGAAAGTAGCGAAGATTATTACAAATTTAAAAGAGAATTTGAACAAGCTAAAGACAAATATGAAAAACAATCTAAATTTAGTCAAGTGTTAAAAAGAATCTTTATCAGAAAAGAAGAAGACTTACTACAAAGATTAACTAAAGAACAATCAAAAGAATTATATGAAGCAATAATGAAACATGCAAATGTCGACTTTGTCTACGGACCAAATGATAAGTTAGATTTTAAAAACGGCAAAATCTATGTTACTTACAGTGATGGTCATTACATGAATATTACTGATATCGTCATGAGTGATATTAATATGATTGGTAAAGATAACGAGGTAGTAGCAAAAGGAAGATTAAAATAAAATGAACTTTATAGAAAACGAAGAATTTAACAACTATGTTTCAATGTTTAAGCAACTATCTAAAAAAGATAAAGAGGATGCTTTAATTAATATTTTAAAAGAAAATTTAGCAGTAATTGAAAAGCTACTAGAAAATAAAGATGTAAATAAAGAAGTTTTATTTAATAAAGAAATTTTAGATTTAAAAAAAGAAAACTACACCGATGATGATTATTTAGAAGCTGTCTTTGTTTACTTACATTCTTTTAGAGAATTATTTGCAAGTTATATTGAAGTTTTAGAAGGAGGAGAATAATGGAAAAACTAGAATTTGGCGATGTAGCAGTATTAGAAGATGGAAAGGAATTTGTAGTTTTTAAAGCAGCTAATCATAATGGCTTTGACTACGTATATTTGATGAGTAACTTTAAACCATTAGAAGTAAAATTTGCTAAACAAATACCTGATGGAGATGGTATAAAACTAGAAATAGTTACTGACCAAGCTGAAAAAGAAGAATTATTAAATTTATTCCAAGCATAAATCAAAAAATCAATAATTTAGTTTAACTATCTTATTGATTTTTTTTGTATTAAAAAGCGCTAACGAACATATAAATATATTATGAAAAAGATAATAATAATGCTACTAATAATTATGCCGTTAAAAGTTAATGCCATTAGTGCTTCATCTTACATTGTAATGGACACCGACAACAATAGAGTCTTAGAAGGAAGTAATATTAACAAAAGAAGTTTAATTGCATCCATCACTAAAATAATGACTAGTATGGTTGTAATTGATATGACTAACGTTAATAAAACTGTTACTATTGGGGATGAAGTTCTAAAAAGTTTTGGTAGTGGAATTTATGTAAGTGTTGGCGAAAAAATCAGTGTTATTAATCTCTTATATGGACTTATGCTTCGTAGTGGTAATGATGCTGCTATTGCTCTTGCTTACTATACAGCAGGCAACATGGATAACTTTGCCTATCTAATGAATAATAAAGCTAAAGACATTGGTATGAATAACACAACATTTGTAAATAGTTCAGGGCTAGAAGATGGTGACAAAGCAAACTATTCAACCGTATACGATATGGCTCTTTTATCAGGCTATGCTATTAATAATTCTTTATATAAACAAATAGTTGGAACTAAAGAAATTACTGTAAAAACTGACTTAAAAACTTACGTATGGCACAACAAAAATAAACTATTATCAAGCTACAAATACTGTGTTGGTGGTAAAACTGGCTTTACCGAAAAAGCTAGAAGAACCCTAGTAACTAACGCAAGTAGTGATGGAGTAAATTTAACCGTAGTAACCTTTAATGATGGTAATGACTTCGGAGACCACAAAGACTTATATGAAAAATATTTTGATGTCTTAAAAGAATACGAAATTCTAAGTGAAGGACCAATTAAAACTAAATACGATAATACTTACATATCAAGAACATTTAAAATGAGTTTAACTAAAGATGAATACAAAAAACTAAAAAAAGAAATAATTTACTATGATGATAATGCTAGTAACATTATTGGTAAAGTTAAAGTATCTCTAAATGACAAAGAATACTTTACTGAAGACATCTACATCAAAAAAGAAGTCAAAGAAGTTAAACTAAATTTCTTCCAAAAAATTATTAAAAGGATTAAAGAACTATGGTAAACATCATTTGGGCATTATTTATTATCATTGGTATTATTTATAGTTTAATTTCTAGTAACTTTAATATAATTAACAATGAAATATTAGTAAGTGGCAAAAGTGCCTTAGACTTGTTACTTGGCATGCTTCCTTTATTAGTTATATGGATGGGACTTATGAAAGTAGCAGAAGAAGCTGGCATAATATCATCTATCTCTAAAATGATGTCACCAATTTTAAAAAAGATTTTTCCATCAGTGCCCAATAATGATCCATCTCTTGGCTTTATTGCCAGCAACATCGCAGCCAATATGGCTGGGCTTGGTAGTGCCGCAACTCCCTTTGGCCTAAAAGCTATGGAAAGTCTTCAAAAATTAAATAAAGACAAAAAGGTAGCAAGTGAAGCTATGATTACCTTCTTAGTATTAAACACAAGTGGTGTAACCATTGTACCTACCACAATCATCTCTCTAAGGCTTTTATATGGAAGTGTCAATCCCTCAGTAATCTTACCATTTTGTATTATCGCCACAACCTGTTCAACTATAGGTGGCTTAACTATAGATTATCTAATTAGGAGAAAAAATGGAAACCGTTAGCTTAATAATCTTACCAATCATCGTCTTATCTATTTTAATAACTGCTTTCATTAAAAAAGTAAACATCTATGACAAATTTTTAGAAGGAGCAAAAGAAGGTCTTATCATGACTTTTAAAATTGCTCCTAACATCTTTGCCATGATTTTTGCTGTTAATATCTTTATCAAAAGTTCATTTCTAAGCGACATTTTTTCGTTTATTACGCCCGTACTAACTAAAATGAATCTTACAAGCGAAATTATTCCTATGTGTTTTCTAAGAAGCATCAGTGGCACCTCAACTCTAGGTATCATGGCAAATATCTTTGAAACTTATGGACCAGACAGCATCATGGGCTACCTAGCAAGTATCATTCAAGGCTCCAGTGATACGACTCTTTATGTAATAGCTCTATACTTTGGCAGTGTTGGCATAACTAAAAGTAGATACGCTTTAAAAGCCGGCTTATTTGCTGATCTCATCGGAATAATCGTATCATTTATTTTAGTATCCTTTTTCTTTAGCACCTAAAAAATTATTATATATGCAAACAAACAACAATATGATAAAATAACTTTAGGTGATTTATTTATGGAGCGATTACAAAAAGTTATAGCAGCATCAGGTTATACCTCAAGAAGAAAAGCAGAGGAACTAATAAAAAACGGTAAGGTTTATGTTAATGGTGAAATTGTCAAAGAATTAGGTACTAAAGTAAGCGGCAATGATGATATTGTTGTAAACGGAGTTCACTTATCAAGAGAAGAAAATGTTTATTTTATTCTTAATAAACCTCGCAGTGTCATTTGCTCTGTAAATGATGATAAAGGTAGAGTAACCGTAGTTGACTTAATTAAAACTGACAAAAGAATTTACCCAGTTGGCAGACTTGACTATGATACAACTGGTCTTATTATTTTAACTAACGATGGAAATTTAGCTAACATCCTAATGCATCCAAGTAACGGGGTTCCTAAAAAATATGTAGCTAAATTAAACAAGCACTTTGATATTAAGGATTTGAAAACTTTAGAAAAAGGCATCATGATTGATGGTATAAAATGTACACCTACCAGAGTAAAAATTAAAAAAAATGACTTAGAAAAAGACTTCTCTATTGTCGAAATAACCATAACTGAAGGCCGTAACCATATCGTTAAAAGAGTATTTAAAGAACTTGATTATCTAGTAGATAAACTATCAAGAGTATCTTATGGATTTCTAGATATATCAAAAATGAAAAGTGGAGATTATAGAGAACTATCTATAAAAGAAGTAAAAAAACTATATGACTACAAATATTAAAATTGAAAAAATAAGTTACGATGGTAAAGGTATCGGTTATATTGATGGTAAAGTAGCCTTTGTTTCTAATGCTCTTCCAAACGAGATAGTAAATGCCAAAATAATTAAAGAAAATAAAAACTACTATGAATGTCAATCTCTAGAAATAATTAAAAAGTCTGAAAAAAGAGTAAAGCCAGCTTGTCCATATTTTAGTGAGTGTGGAGGCTGCTCTTATATGCACGTTACCCATGAAGATGAAGTAGAGTACAAAGTAAATGCTCTTAAAGAAATATTAAAAAGAAATGCTGTCATAGACGCAAATGTTAGTACGATAATATCTAATAATGAACTTGGCTACCGCAATAAATTAAGCCTAAAAGTAGAAAATTACGAATTTGGCTTTTACAAAGAAGAAAGTCATGAATTTATAAAAATAGATGAATGTCTTCTAGCAAGCCTAGCTATCAGAAATATTTTTAAATTAAAAGAATATCTAAAATTTAAAGAAGGTAATATTTTAATTCGTTCTAATTTTAATGATGAAATAATTATCAAAATAAATAGTGAATCTTCCGTAGATCTTAATATAGAAAAACTAAAAGAACATATTAAACTAGTTGGTATCATTATAAACGATAAAATCATCTATGGCGAAGACTTCTTCATAGAACAAGTTCATAACTATTTTTATAAAGTAAACATAAATTCTTTCTTCCAAATTAATCTAAATATTTTAGATAAAGTAATAAATTTATTAAGAGAAAAAGAATATAACACTGTGGCAGATTTATACTGCGGAGTAGGTACTCTAGGCATTCCATTAAAAAAACAAAAGCTATATGGTATTGAAATAGTTAAAGAAGCTGTAATTGATGCTATATATAATGCTAAAATCAATAAACAAGATAATAAATATCTTCTAGGCAGTGCCGAAGCTATCAATAAAATAAATGATAAAATAGACACTATAATTATTGACCCACCAAGAGCAGGGCTAAATAAAAAGACCCTAGATTTCTTAATTAATTATCAAAGTGATAATCTAATATACATGTCATGTAATCCTATGACACTAGCTAAAAACCTAAAATCACTAAGCACAGTTTATAATATAGAGGAAGTCTTTTACTTAGACATGTTCCCTAGAACTAAACACATTGAGTGTGTTTCAGTGCTAAGTCGAAAAGCCCAGTAAAATAAAGGTTTCTGAAAAATGAAAAAATGAAAAAAAGTAAAAAAATCCAAATTTTTTTAAGCCTTAAAAATAGGGTTGTATGTATGTAATATGTTTTCACAAACTAGGTTAAGACATGAATCCTTTAGACTTACTATACGATGAATAATAAAAAGAAAATAATAATTTTTAATGAGAAGAGGTGTAATAGATGAAAAATGAAATTATAATTTTTGAAAATCAAAATATAAAGTTAGAAGTAAATATGAAAGATGAAACTGTTTAATTAAACACTGAACAAATGGCTAAATTATTTGATAGAGATTATAAAACAATAAGAAAGCATATAAATAATGCATTAAATGAAGAACTAATAAAAGAAGAGGTAGTCGCAAAATTTGAGAATACCACAAGACATGGAGCAATAAATGATAAAACACAAACTCATTATATTGAATATTATAATCTTGATGTAATAATTAGTGTTGGATATCGTGTTAAATCTAAAAAAGGTGTTGAATTTAGAAAATGGGCCAATAAAATATTAAAGGACTACATGATAAAAGGCTATGCGATAAATAATAAAAGACTGGAATATTAAAAATAGATAATGACCAAGTAATTGATAATAATACGCTAACAGCAATTACAATATTAATTGCTGAATCAAGTCCAAAAGAAAAAGATATTATTATTGATTTAATTATGAATTTTTTAATTAGATAAGTATTCATAAAAATAGTAATTTGCAAAAGTAAACTTTAAGTGTATGTAAAAATATAGTGTTATAAAATATAATTTTAATTGTTGAAGGGAGAGATTTATATGAATCAAGAAAAAATAGGAAAATTTATTTCAACAATGAGAAAGAAAAAGGATTTAACACAAGAACAATTTGCTGAAAAATTAAATGTAAGTAAGAATGCAGTAAGTAAGTGGGAAAGAGGATTGAATCTACCAGATGCTTCAATTATGCAAGATGTTTGTAGTATATTAGATATTTCTTTAAATGAATTATTTGCCGGTGAAAAATTAAACAAAGATGAGCAAATAAAACACACTGAACAAACTATAATTAATATTTTAAAGAATCAAAAGCATAGAAATAAAACATATAAAATATGTCTATCATTTTTGATTATAGTTGTATTAATTATTATTGGGAGATTTACTTTAATTAAAATGGGATATATAATGGATGATAATTTAAAATATACACAAGTCTATATTGCTGAATATGGGAATGTAAAAGGGAATGTAGATATTAATTCATTTGGAAAAAAGAATATTGCTTTTGATATTGGAGCAAATAAATATGGAGAAGCAGTATTTAAAAATCCTAGTAAAGCACTTAAAGTATTAAAGAGAGATTATAAAGATGGTATAAAGTTGATTCAAAAAGAATTTAATTTATTGCCATTAAATAGATTTAACTATAAATCATATGGAACATTTGGATGGCAAGTAACAATTGGTACAGAAGAAGAAAAAGAACAAGCAATATTTGTTTCATCATTTATGGATATATATGAAAACAGTTTTAACTAATTCGGCAACTTACAATTTATGTTAGTTAAATAACATCTTATTAACATACAAAGAACCTAGTTGCTCATGCATATAGAATATATTATAAATAAACATACGATAGTAACTATACATTGCAGTTATAGTTAGATGACACACATTGAAACAATTTATCTAATGAAAAAGAAGTTATTTATTTAAAGACTAGACAATTTATACATTGCTATAATTCATAGAACAAATGATGATGACGACAAATTAATAATTGTTCCTGAAAATAAAGAATATTCAGATGATGCAATAAATGCTTTAGTAGAGTTTCAAGAACAATATTTTAAGCACGTAATAGTAAGATAAATAATGATTAAAAGGAGTTAAGCCATGATCTCATACCCAAAGTTTAAAGAAATATTTGATAATATAGATACCAGTGTAGAACCAGAAATAGAATTATATTTTAAAAATAAAAAGAATACTTACATGATTATTAAATATAATGGATATATTACTTTTCAAAGATGCGGAATAGATAAAGAACAAAGCGGTGAGATTAAATTTGAATCATTAGATAAGTTATATAATACTAAAACTTTAGATGATATAATTTTAAAAAATGATTGGAATGAAATAAAAGATATCCTATTTGACAGAACTTTTAGTATTGTTACAGACGAAGAAGAAATTATAACATTATACAAGAAAATAAGGAGAAACCATGAATAAATACGAATTTTTTATAGCAGGCAGAGCAAGAAACAAAGAAAATATTTTAAAAATATGTAATTTATTTGATAAACTTACTATTGCTTTTTAAAAAATGAGAAAGACTGGGGCTATGGAAACCCTAATCAAACTCCAGAAGAAAACCAAAGAGAATTTGAATCTCTTGGCTTAAAAAGTGAAGTAGTACTTAACTTATTTAATAATTATCTAAATGGTGAAAAACTATCAAAAAATTTTTTATTAGTCCTTCCAGCTGGCAAAGCGGCTCACATAGAAGCAGGTATTGCTTATGGTTTAGGTAAAAAATGTTATGCTATTGGCGAATATGTTACTACCGACACTTTATATAATATCTTTGAAACAATATTTGCAAATGAAACCGAATTAGAAAATTTTCTTAAAACCTATAAATAAAATATTGGAGGCGTCGCATGAATAAAAAAATAACTATTATCAAAAAGCTAGTTTTAATTTTAAGTATATTTATCTACATTTACTTAGTTTTTATTGGCAGAAACCAGTATATGTATGATATGTCATATAGTAGGTGTATATTGTTTATGCTTTTATTAAGCATATTTATATACGTTTGTGGAATAAGCGAAGATAGGGACAAATCATTTAAAACCAATATTAATATTTACCTAATTCTATTTTTCATTCTACTTTTTAGTGTTACTTTCATAATTGGTAGAGATAGATTTCGCTTATATAGTTGGAGTTATGGGGGCCAAATAATTCCTTTTAGAACCATAAAATCCCAAATAAAATATGGCTCTAGCTTATCAATTTTAAAAAATCTTATCGGTAACTGTATAATGCTTATTCCATTATCTTTTTTACTAATGATTAAAAATAAAAAATACAACAATATTCTTAGGCAAACTCCAATTACACTACCACTAATAATATTTATTGAAATTCTGCAAACCTATACTCATACTGGCTCCTTTGACATTGACGATATAATCTTAAACTATTTAGGAACTATCATTTTTACTTTTATCATTACTAGATTTAATTTAATTGAAAAAATCAAAAAACTTTTTTATACAGATTACAAATTTAATGAAAAACTAAAAAATTATTTATTATATTTTAGTTTAATTCTAATAATTATTTTTGATATATTATTATTTATTTAGGAGAAACAAATGAAATACATAATCTTACTACGTGGAATAAACATCAGTGGCAAAAATAAAATCTCTATGAACGAGTTAAAACAAGAACTAGAAAATCTAGGATACTCTAACGTAATTACTCACTTAAATAGTGGTAACATCATTATAACAACTAACAAAAAAGAAGAAGAAATCATTAGTGCAGTAAGGGAAATGATTAAAAATAAATTTAGTTTAGATATCCCAGTTTTTGTCATAAAAAGCCAATACTTAGAAGAACTTGTAGAAAATAAACCATCATGGTGGAATACCAAAAACAAAGAAATTTATGATAATATAATCTTTATATTAAAGCCTCATACTTTTAAAGAAATAAGTGAAGCCTTAGGAAAACCAAATAATGAAAATGAACAAATTAAAGAATACAAAAATAATATATTTTGGTCTTACAAGTTAAGTGAATACCGCAAAACCAACTGGTGGAGTAAAACTGCTAGTACAAACATCAAAGATTTTATAACTATCAGAACCGGTAATACCATTTTAAAACTTATAGAACTAGCTAAAGGAGAAAATAAATGAACAAAGAAGAAATCTACAAATTAATAAAAGAAAAAGGCTACTGGCATGAAATAACTGAGCATAAAGCTGTCTTTACAATGGATGAAGTAAATGATATATATGTGCCTTATCCTGAATATGATGCTAAAAATTTATTTGTTCGTGATGATAAAAAAAGAAACTATTATTTAATAACTGTTAAAGGCAATAAAAAAGTTGATTTAAAAGAATTTAGAAAGAACAATAATACAAGACCCTTAAGTTTTGCATCTGAAAATGACTTAATGACTATTTTAAATTTAATACCTGGGTCAGTAACCCCTTTAGGTCTATTAAATGACCAAGAACTTAAAGTAAGTTTTTATTTAGACAAAGAATTTTTAACGGGCAAAGAGATTATCGGAGTTCATCCTAATGACAACACAGCAACCATTTGGTTAAAAGTAAAAGACCTTATCACTCTAATCAAAGACCATGGTAATGAAGTAACCATTATAAATTTATAAATTTGATATTTCTAAGAAGGAAATATCTTTTTTTTATAAAAAAATTATATTATAATAATAACAGGTGTTATAGATAACATTCGTTATGAAAGGAGTGTGAATCATGCCAGCAGTAAAAAAAATCAATAAAGAAGACATCATCAAAGCTGGTGTAGAAATTGTTAGAAAAGAAGGAATAACCAACTTAAATGCAAGAAAAATAGCATCATTCCTAAACTGCTCAACTCAGCCAATCTATTATTTATATAGTAATATGGAAGAACTAAAAGATGATGTACTAAAAGAAATATCAAAGATATTTGATAATGCTATGCTAAAAAATAATTACTGTCTTCCAGTTTATAAAGACATTGGTAAAAACTATATTAGATTTGCTAAAGATGAACCGATTTTATTTAAACTATTATTTAATAGTAATATCAACGAAAAAGCCTTATGCTTTATAGATTTAACAGGATCATCTAAACAAATATTTAAAACTATTGAAAGCCAAACTGGAATGAAAGAAGAAGATATTAAAAATTTTCACCTAAGAATGTGGCTTTACGTAAATGGCATCGCTAACTTAGTAGCTAACAACACTATTAATTTTACTAGTTCAGAAATTGACGAATTATTAAAAGAACAATACCTTTCAATGTTACTTTACGAATATCAAAAAGGGACCGTCAAAAAAGAACTAATAGATAAAATTTTAAAAAATAAAGGAGAGATAGAAAATGAATAAAAAAACAAATATTATGTGGGGGATTATACTTATTTTAATTGGCATCCTTTTAGGAGGTAACGCTTTAAACATATTTAAAATAGACATCTTTTTTGCTGGCTGGTGGACACTATTTATAATTGTGCCATGCTTTATTGGTTTCTTTAACGAAAAAGACAAGACAGGTAACTTAATCGGTTTTATCATTGGTGTACTGCTTTTACTAGCAGCTCAAAAGATTCTTTCATTTGACATAGTATGGAAATTATTTATTCCCGTAATTCTAGTAATTATCGGTCTTTCGATGCTATTTAAAGAAAAAGTAAGTAAAAAAGTAAATGAAGAAATAAAAAAACTTAATTCTAAAATGAACCCTGATGAAGGCTATGCTGCTATCTTTAGTAGTCAAGACTTAAACTTTGACAAAGAAGAATTTAAAGGAACTAATCTAAATGCTGTATTTGGTGGTATTAAACTAGACTTAAGAGAAGCTGTAATTAAAAGTGATGTTGTAATTAATGCTAGTGCTATTTTTGGTGGAATAGACATCTATGTTCCTAAAAATGTTAATATTAAAATTAAACCAACAGCTCTATTTGGCGGCGTAAGTAGTCGCAAAAAGGGTAACAAAGAAGATGGAAAATACACAATCTATATTAATGCCACTTGCACGTTTGGAGGCATAGAAATAAAATGAGTACCGCCCAAAAAATCATTAAATACTGTGCCGAAGCCTTTGCACTTTTTCTAGCCGTAACAATAATTTCATCTGTTGTGATTGCAGGTTACAAAATTCTAAGCACAGTAGGTCTAATTACCACTGAAAACGAAAACGTTGAAACTAAAATTATTTCTAAACAAGATGATAAAATAGTTTCTTTAAAAATCAATATTAATAACACAAACGTTGAAATTAAAGAAGGCAGTAAACTAGAAGTTAGTACTAATAATAATGACCTAATTTATGAAAATGAAGAAGGAAATATTGATATAACCGACAAAGGCTTAAATATTTATAATGCAGCAAATAACTATGAATTAATAATAACAATTCCAACCGAAACTATTCTTACATCAACAGATATGACCATTGGTGCTGGTAAGATAACTATTGATGCTTTAAACTCCGATAAACTTTATATGGACTTAGGCGCTAGTAAAACAACCATAGATAATCTAATCGTAACTAAGTATGCCAAAGTAAATGGTGGAGCTGGCAAAATAACTATCAAAAATGGTGAACTAAATAATGCTGACTTAGATTTAGGTGTCGGCAAAAGTGATATTACCTGTGATATAACTGGCGATAGCAGTATAGATACTGGCGTAGGCTCCCTAAAATTAAACCTTTTAAGAGCAAAAGAAGACTATACTTTTATTATAGAAAAAGGCATAGGTAGTATTACTTTTAACGGTGAAAACATTGATGATGACGTTGCCATTGGTAGTGGCATTAACACTCTAGAAATAGAAGCCGGAGTCGGCAAAGTAGAAATAAATAATAAATAGAGGTGCAGATGGAAAAAGTAATAGAAATAAAAAACTTAACAAAAAAATATAATAATAAAAAAGCTATTGATAACATCTCTTTTGATGTATATAAAGGTGAAATTCTAGGACTTTTAGGCCCAAACGGTAGTGGTAAAAGTACAACAATCAACTGTCTTTTATCCCTTTTAAAATACCAAAGTGGTGACATTAAAATATTCGGTAAAGAAATGAAACCTGACTCTTATGACATCAAAAAAGATATCGGAGTAATCTTCCAAGATGTCGCAGTATTTAATGAATTAAATGTTTATGATAACGTTAACTATTTTTGTGGACTATACATAAATGATAAAGACCAAAGAAAAAAATATGTAGATGAAGCCCTAAAACTAGTTGGTTTAAAAGAATTTACTAAATACTATCCTAAACAGTTATCTGGTGGCCTTTTAAGAAGATTAAATATCGCCTGTGGCATTGCTCATAAACCAAAACTAATTTTCTTAGACGAACCAACCGTAGCTGTTGATCCCCAAAGTAGAAATAATATTTTAGATGGTATAAAAAAATTAAGAGATAAAGGCGCAACTATAATTTATACAACCCATTACATGGAAGAAGTAGAAATTCTATGCGACCGTATTATTATCTTAGACAAAGGAAAAATTATTGCTGAAGGCACAAGTGAGGAACTAAAAAAACAAGCAAACATCAAAGTTAAAGTAGAACACGTTGGTCCTACACTTAATGACGTCTTTCTAAAACTTACTGGAAAGGAACTAAGAGACTAATGTTTCTTCACAATCTAAAATATAACATCAAAATATTATTTAAAAATAAAGTCCTTATTTTCTGGACATTTACTTTTCCCATCATCTTAGGAATCTTTTTCTACATGGCTTTTTCAAACATTGAAAAAGATGAAATGCTTCAAGTATTTGATATTGCGATAGTAGATGATGAAGAATATCAAAAACAAGAAATCTACAAAAAAACTTTTGAGGAATTATCTAATGATAACAATAAGGACAAACTATTTAACATAAAATATACTACTAAAGAAGATGCTGAAAATTTACTAGAAAACGGAGATATAGAAGGCTACATCTTCTTTAAAAACAATCAAGAAAATATCACCATCAAAGAAAATGGCATTAACCAAACCATCTTAAAATACATCTCATCTGAAATAGAACAGAACACCAAAATAATCAATGATTTAACCGCAAAAGAACTAGCTAATGGAAACAGTAATGATATCACGCAAATCGTTAATCAAATAGTTAGTAAAATAAATAACGAAAAAGTAAATTTAGTTAATATATCAAATTCTAATCTTAGCTATATGCAAATAGAATACTATACACTTATTGCCATGGCCTGCATGTATGGTGGGATGTTAGGCTTAACAGCAATTAATAACTCCCTAGCAAATATGAGCGATAAAGGAAAAAGAATATCAGTTTCTCCAAACAAAAAAGGAACTATTATTCTAAGTTCACTTCTAGCATCATACTTTGTCAGTCTAGTAGGTCTAACACTACTTATGTTATTTTTAGTATTTATTATTAAAGCAGACTTTGGCAGCAATTTTCCTCTTGTTATCTTGCTATCTATGATTGGCAGCCTAGCAGGCATATCTCTTGGCGTCATGATTGCTTCAACCTTCAAAGTATCTGAAGGCGCAAAAACGGGTATTATTATTGCTGTATCTATGTTTCTATCAGTCCTATCAGGTATGACAGGCGTAGAACTAAAATATGTCATAGACAAAAATATTCCAATAATTAATTTAATTAACCCTAATAACTTAATAACTGATGGTTTTTATTCACTATATTATTACGGAACGTACACTAGATATTTAAGAGACTTATCATTTTTAGGCATCTTCATCTTTATCTGTTTAATAATCTCACTTATCAGTCTAAGGAGGCAGCAGTATGATAGTATTTAAAACAATCTTAAAAATTCTAAACAAAATCAAAGGCATGCTAATTATCTATACTGTCATGTTACTTTCTATAACCTTAATTAACCAAACAGGTAATAATCAAACTAATTTTGAAGAAACTAAGCCAAGCATTGCTATCATAAATAAAGATTCAAACAACTACCTAACTGATAATTTCATTAGTTATCTAAATGATCATACAAAAATCAAAACTATTGAGGAAGACAAACTTGACGATGCACTTTTTTACCGTGATATTAGCTACATAATTTATATACCAAATAATTTTCACGAAGACCTACTAAATGGCATAACCCCAACACTAGAGTATAAATCAAATAATGATTCTTCTTCATCATACACAGAAATGATGGTAAACAAATATCTTAAAACTCTATTAATTTATAAAGACTACTACAAAGAAGAGGAACTAGTAGATAAAGTAAATGAAACTCTATCATCAGACATAAATGTAAATCTTACTTCTGTTTTAGATACCTCAAAAATAAATAGCATGAATACGTACTTTAACTTTTTAAATTATGCTTTCTTAGCTGGCTGTGTCTACTGCATTAGTATGATTTTATCTAGCATCAAGGAAGAAAATGTCTATAAAAGAACAATCATAAGCAGTTTTAATCAGAAAAAATATAACAAAATAGTTTTACTATCAACAGCAATTGCAATTTTCATAATGTGGTTATTTTACATAATTTTAAGCACAATCTTGTTTAAAGATTTAATGTTTAGTGCAAATGGCATACTTTATATAATTAACTCTCTAGTATTTGCTTTCTGTACATTAACAATTGGCAATTTAATTGGCACATTTACTACCAAAAAAGAAGCAATTGGTGGCATCGTTAACGTTCTAGCAGTAGGTTCATCATTCCTATGTGGCTGCTTTGTTCCTATGCAGTATATGCCAAGCTACGTTCTAAAAATCGCTCATATTCTGCCAACATATTACTATGTAATTAATAACGAAACCATCAAAGTAATTGAAAATATTAATCTAGAAACCATCAAGCCACTAATAACAAATAGTCTAATAGTCATAATATTTAGTACTATATTTATTTTATTAACTAATTATATTAGTAAGAAAAAACAGGTAATAAACTAGGAAACACTAGGTTATAGTAATTATAGAAAAAAAGTGTCTAAATGAAATTAAAAATATTAAAAAATACTTTAAGGTACTACCACTAAGTGATATCTTATTTACAAACTACATTTTCTCAGGTATTAGATTACTGATAGTAAATGGTTTAACCAACTTATTAGCAGTCATTCTTCTTCTAAAAAATAAAAAATTGGTATAACTTTAGGTAAAATCATTGGCTATTTAATATATTTTCTAATAAAACCAATTATTAATAAAATACTAGCGACCATTTAATGAACTAATTATTTCTATAAAAATTGACTGACACCCCAAAACTTAATATAATAAAATTAAGAAAGGAACGCTTATGAAAAAAATTTTATTACTATTTTTAATGGTTGTCTGCGTATCAGGCTGCACTAACACAAAGGAAGAAGAAAATCATGCTCTTATTGAAACTGTTAAAAATGAACAAGGAACAGCACAAGAGTTTAACAAGTATACAACGATCAGTGAAGACTCAACTGTATATTTAGAAAAAACTCTAACAGAGGTATACTTTAACAAAGACAGTAAAAAACAAACAACAATCAAAGAATTTTTAAAAAATGGTAGTATAGATGAAATAACTAGTGTATTAGATACAAATGGAAGTTATGATGATGGTGGAAGCCAGTTATATACCTCAGAAGAATATGATTTTAGTGTTTTAGTTTGCCGTAAATTTTATACTAAAAATAATGATATTTATATAGGTAACTTTGATATGTATTTTGCAGATCCAATGTGTGAGGACTAATTATTAGTCTTTTTCTTTTGAAATCATATTAGGTGTGTTATAATTTTAAATGAGGAAGTGAGATTATGCAGTATAAAGTTATAAAAGATGCAAATAAAATTGTAAAAAATTGTTCTTATGTTGTAAATGACCCAGCCAAATATAAAAAGAAATGGCATGAAGTTTTTGGTAACAACAATAAAATTTGTCTAGAATTAGGAATGGGTAGAGGAGACTTCATAATAGACATGGCCATTAATTATCCAAATATTAATTTTATTGGCTTAGAAGTTGTTGACTCTCAGATGGTAAATGCTGTTATAAGATTAGAAGGAAAAAAACTAAGCAATTTAAAACTTATTAATGCTGATGCTAAAGAAATAGATAATATCTTTGGTAAAGAAATAGATACAATTTATTTAACATTCTGTGATCCTTGGCCAAAAAAAGGTGATGAAAAAAGAAGATTTACACATCCAATATTTTTAAGACTCTACGATAAAATATTCAAAAAGCATAAACACGTAATTTTAAAAACAGATAACAAAGGCTTTTTTGCATATTCTCTTGAAACTTTATCACAATACTGGTATTCATTTGAACGTGTAAGCTTAGATCTACATCACGACGAAAAACCAATTGAAAACATTATGACCAACTATGAAAAACAATACTTTAAAGAGGGAAGACCAATTTACTACGTTGATGCAAAATATGAAGATTAAAGAACCTAAATTAAAAAAAGAATTATCCAAAGACACTAATTATGCTATCCAAAACAAAGAATATACAAATACATATTTTGAAGAACTACCGATAACTAAAATTAATGATGTTATCTTTGATGGCTGCACATTTAAAAAAATAGATTTTTCCAAAATTGACCTTTCTGATGTCGCAATCACTGACTGTATATTTGACAGCTGTGACATATCTAATAAGTGTTTTGATAAAATGTTCATAACTAGATGCAAGTTTATTAACACCAAAATGGTAGGAACTAGTTTTATCGGAGCTAATTTAAAAGATGTAAAATTTATTTCTATCAAAGGAGACTATCTTAATTTTAGTAATTCCAAATTAAATAATATTTTATTTGAGGAAACTAATTTAAGTTATAGTTATTTTAGTGAAAGTCAAATGAAGAGTGTTTATTTTGATAAAACCAACTTAACAAATGCAATGTTTTATAAAGTAAATCATGATAATTTAGACTTATCAACTAGTACCCTAAATGGAATTATCATAGATTCAAATTTTTTAAAAGATATTACTATAAATATGTTTCAAGCGGCAGACCTAATTAGTTTCTTTGGTGTAAAAGTGAAAGGCGAATATGGAGATAGTTAAATTTAAAAAATCAAAAAGTAATTTATACGAAATAATGCTTGATAATGGACTTTCATTTAAGCTCTATGATGATGTTATTGTCAAATATAATCTGCTAGTTAATAAAAAATTTGATGATAAGTTTTTTGAAGATGTAAGAAACTACAATGATTCTTTAGATGCTTACTACCTAAGTATTAAATACTTAAATACCAAAATGCGTAGTGAAAAAGAACTAAAAAAATACCTAGCTAAAAAAAATATTTCTCAAGAGCATATTGAAAGTACCATTAAAAGATTAAATAGTGAAGGCTACTTAAATCACGAAACATATATTAAAAGTTATATAAACGATGCTTACAACTTTACCAACAACGGACCATTAAAAATAAAGTCTAGCTTAAAAGATTTAGGTTTTAAGGAAGAAGAAATTATCCCTTATTTGAATTTAAATTACTCAGACAAAATCAAAAAAATAATAGATAAAAAAATAAAAGTAAATACTAAATTAAGTAATAACAATCTAAAACTTCACTTAACAAACTATCTTATAAATTTAGGCTATCCCAAAGAATCATTTATAAGCTACTTAGAAACAATTCATTTTGATGATAGTAAGCAGCTTCAAAAAGATTATGAAACATTAATCAAAAAATACTCAAAAAAATATACTGGTGAAAAATTAAAATATTTTATAAAAAATAAACTATATCAAAAAGGATATAGTATAGAAAAAATAGAAGAGGTAACACATGAATAAAGAAGAAAAAAAGAAGTTATTAAAAGAATTTGAAAATGATCAAGACGCATCTTTAATATACTTTAAAGCTCATAAAATTTATATGCTATGCTTTATCGGCATAATCTATTCCATTGCCGTAACCCTATACGATATTTATAAACATGCTAAAATATACAGTTATTTAATGGATGGTTTTTTATTTGTATTTTGTATATTATTTGGTATTAAAATGATTAAATTTAAACAAAAAGAATTTAATAAATATCTAACTAAACGTGCTAGTAAAAAGAACTAACACGTTTTTATTGCATCATTAACATTGCTTTTTGCATCATTATGTGATAAAATGATGCAGAAAAAAGAAAGGGGAATACTAATGAGAAAATTTAATTTAAACAATGAAGCCAGTCAAATTATAAACCAAAACATAATAAATTTATTAACTCAAATTCACGAATTTAAGGGCAAACAAGACATATATACTGAAACTAAACCTGATATTCTATCAAGTTTACTTTCCGTTGCTAAAATTCAAAGTATTTCATCATCAAATAAAATAGAGGGAATATACACAACTGACAAAAGAATAAAAGAATTAGTAAGTGAAAAAGTTATACCTAAAAATAGAAACGAAGAAGAAATTGCTGGCTACCGCGACGTACTAGAGCTAATTCACGAAAATTACAATTACATAAATATTAATAATAATACAATATTACAATTACATAGAGATTTATATAAATATAGTGGAAACATAGGTGGAAGTTTTAAAACCAATCAAAACTATATTGAAGAAACGTTAAATGACGGAACTAAAGTAACAAGATTTATTCCATTAAATGTTGTTGAAACGCCAATCGCAATAGAAGAATTATGTAATAGTTATAATAATGAAATAGCCCTAGGCCAAATTGACCCATTACTACTTATATGTTTATTTATTTTTGATTTTGTTTCAATACATCCATTTAATGACGGAAATGGTAGAATGAGTAGACTATTAACTTTATTATTACTCTATAAATCAAACTATATTGTTGGTAAATATATTAGTATAGAAAAAATAATTGAAACTACTAAAGAATCATATTATGATGCTTTAAAAAAGAGTTCTGATGGATGGCAAACAGAGAGTAACGATTACAGCTACTTTGTAGAATACTATTTAGGTGTCATATTAAACGCATACAAAGAATTTTCCTCTAGATTTGAATATATTATTAACAATAAACTAACTGCCACTCAAAGAATTACAATTCTTTTTAAAGAAAGCTATGTTCCTATTAATAAATCATATATACTAGAAAAATGTCCAGATATTAGTGAAACAACCGTAGAACGCGTTCTTAGTACTTTATTAAAAGATAAGAAAATAGAAAAAATATCTAACGGGAAACTAACTAAATACAAATGGGTAATATAAAAGAGCTCTATCATTGAGCTTTTTTTATTTTGTCATAAATTTCATCTACTGGTAAAATATCTTGATGATCTTTGTAAGCTGGAATTATGTGTAAATGATAATGTTTAACTTCTTGAGTAAGACCATAATTAACTACTAATACAGTTCCATCAGGATTAAGTGCCTTATAAACCATTTCTTTAACAATCTTTAAAGCATCATTAATATGACCAAGAGTCTCATTATCCATTTCCATAAAATCAACTACATGTTTTTTAGGAATTATTAAAACATGACCATTACTAGTTGGATTTATATCCATTATAGCTTTAACAAATTCATTTTCATATACAGTTTTTGTTGGAATTTCACCAGCATGCATTTTACAAAATAAACAATCCATTCATATCACCTATAACTATTCTATCAAAAAAAAATTTTAATTAAAATATAAAATTAAATAAACGCTAAATCTTGATTAAATAAAATAATAAATGCTATAATTAAATTATCATAGGAGGCTCAAATGAAAAAAATATTATTATTATTATTTACTACGACCATTCTACTTTGTGGATGTGGCAAAAAAGACGACGAACTTATCATGGTTACCGAAGCAGGCTTTGCTCCATACGAATATTATGATAACAACGAAATAGTTGGAGTAGACATTGATATTGCTAACGAAATAGCTAAAAAATTAGGTAAAAAACTAGTTATTAAAGATGTAGCTTTTGACTCAATTATTAACGAAGTAAAAACTGGAAAAGCCGATTTTGGTGCAGCTGGCATTAGTTTTAGTGAAGAAAGAAATAAAGAAGTAGACTTCTCTAATAATTATTCTGAAAGTAAACAAGTTATAATCGTTCAAAACGACAGTAAAATCACTGAAAGTAAAGACTTAGAAAACAAAAAAATTGCAGTTCAGCTTGGCAGTATTGGTGACTCTTATATAAGCCAAAATATTAAATCAGCAGAAATAATTCGCCAAAAGAAATTTCTATCAGCCGTAGAAGACTTAAAAGCTGCTAAAGTTGATGCTATCGTTATGGACGAACTACCAGCAAAAGAAATTGTTAAAGTAAATTCTGGCTTAAAAATATTACCACAAACTCTAACAACAGATAGCTATGGAATGATTGTAAAAAAAGGCAATACCGAACTTTTAAATACCATTAACGAAGTAATTAAAGAACTTTCCGACTCAGGAAAAATAGACGAATATTTACTAAATCACACAAAATAGGAGAGCAGTATGAAAATAATTGATCATATCTTAAAAGCATTTTATAACTCAGTTATTTATGATGATAGATATAAATATATCTTAGAGGGCTTATTAAATACTATTTTAATAGCTTTTTTTGCTGTTATTCTTGGAATAATTATTGGAACTATCATCTCTATCATTAGACACAACTACGAAACTAATAACCGCTTAAAGATTCTAAACAAACTAGCAAATGCTTACGTATCTATCATAAGAGGGACCCCAGTTATCTTACAGTTAATGATAATCTACTATGTAATTTTTAAAAGTGTGGACATCAATATCTTATTTGTTGGTATCTTAGCTTTTGGCATTAACTCAGGCGCTTACGTTGCCGAAATTATTCGTGCTGGAATAAACAGCATTGATAAAGGTCAAATGGAAGCAGGTTTCTCTCTAGGACTAAAATATAACCAAGTAATGAGATTAATTATTTTACCACAAGCAATTAAAAATATTTTGCCTGCCCTAGGAAATGAATTCATAACTCTATTAAAAGAAACATCAGTTGGCGCCTACATCGGAATTTTAGAGCTTACTAAAGCCTCAGACATTATTGCTTCTAGAACGTATGACTATTTCTTTCCTCTAATCTTAATTGCTTTAATTTACTTTGTAATGACTTATGGACTATCTAAACTCGTAAATAAAATGGAAAGGAAAATTGGCAATGTTAGAAGTTAAAGATTTAAAGAAGAATTTTGGTAAAACCAAAGTTATTAAAGGAATTAGTTTTGACGTTCAAAAAGGTGAAGTAGTTGCAATCATTGGTCCATCAGGATGTGGAAAAAGCACATTACTTAGATGCTTAAACATGCTAGAAAAACCAACAAGTGGCAAGATAATTTTAGATAATGAAGATATTACTGGTAAAAAGGTAGACCTTACCAAAATCAGAGAAAAAATGGGAATGGTATTTCAGCAATTTAACTTATTTCCTCACCTTACAGTTTTAGAAAACATCACAGTAGCTCCCTTAAATTTAAAACTATTAACCAAAGAAGAAGCTACTAAAAAAGCCTTAGAACTTTTAAAAAGCATTGGTTTAGAAGATAAAAAAGATAATTATCCAAATGAACTATCTGGTGGGCAAAAGCAAAGAGTAGCAATTATCAGAACTCTTATGATGAACCCTGAAATAATTTTATTTGATGAACCGACATCAGCACTAGATCCAGAAATGGTAGGTGAAGTTCTAACTTTAATCAAAACACTAGTAGATAAAAAAAATACAATTATCATTGTTTCACATGAAATGGAATTCATCAAAAACTGTGCAACCAAAGTATTATTCTTAGATGAAGGAAAAATTGCTTATTCTGGCACTCCCCAAAAAGTTTTTAGTACTAAAGACTGTCCTAGGTTAACCGAATTTTTAAGCAAAACCTCATTTAAATAGGATTGAAAAAAGTTTTTGATATTGATATACTATTATTGTATATTAGGGCACTAATATTTAGAAAGGATAAATTATATGAATGCAATTAATGTAAAAAGTGAAATAGCTCCACTTAAAAAGGTACTTCTTCATCGTCCTGGTAATGAATTATTAAACTTGACACCAGATTCATTATCAAGACTATTATTTGACGATATTCCTTTTTTACCAGAAGCTCAAAAAGAGCATGATGAGTTCGCTCACATTCTAAAAGAAAATGGTATAGAAGTAGTTTATCTAGAAGATTTAATGGCTGATGTCTTAAATCTAAGCGATGAAATCGAAGATAAATTTATTCGTCAATTTATTTATGAAGCAGGTATTAAAACTCCAAAATACAAAAATTTGGTGTTTGAATATTTAAAGAGTTATACAAATAAAAAAGAACTAGTACTAAAAACAATGTCAGGTATTAGTATTGGCGAAATTAGTAGAGCCAAAAGAGAAATAGAGAAATCTCTAGTAGATTTTGTTAGTGAGGAATCTGAATTCTTAGCTGATCCAATTCCTAATCTATATTTTACAAGAGATCCATTCGCAAGTTGTGGTAATGGTGCAATCTTAAATAAAATGTACTCAATAACTCGTAACCGTGAAACAATCTATGCTGAGTATATCTTTAATTATCATCCAGACTTTGTAGGTAAGTTAAATAAATATTATGACCGTTACTTACCATACCATATTGAAGGTGGCGATGTTTTAAATTTAAACAATCACATTCTAGCAGTAGGTATTTCTCAAAGAACTGAAGCTGGTGCAATTGATGAACTTGCTAAAAATTTATTTAAAGAGCCAAGCTGTGAAATAGATACAATTCTAGCGTTTAACATACCAGAATCACGTGCATTTATGCATCTAGATACAGTATTTACTCAAATAGATTATGATAAGTTTACATACCATCCAGGAATTTTAGACACTTTAGAAGTTTATGAAATAACTGAAGGTGATATTCCTGATAGTGATGAAGACTTAAATGTTAAAAAAGTAGAAGGCAATTTAGAAGAAATATTAGAAAAATATCTAGGCCGTAAAATAGAATTAATTCCATGTGCTGGTGGTGAAAAGATTTCATCAGAAAGAGAGCAGTGGAACGATGGAACTAATACATTATGTATTGCTCCAGGTGTTGTAGTTGTCTATGACCGTAACAACATCACTAATAACATTCTAAGAGAACATGGTATCAAAGTACTTGAAATGAGTAGTGCCGAACTATCTCGTGGTAGAGGTGGCCCTAGATGTATGAGTATGCCATTAATAAGAGAGGACATCTAATATGAATTTAAAAAACCGAAACTTTTTAACACTACTAGACTACACGCCAGAAGAAATCAGATATCTTTTAGATTTATCAAAAGATCTAAAAAACAAAAAACACAATCATATCGAACATAAATATTTACCAAATAAAAATATTGTATTACTTTTTGAAAAAACATCAACAAGAACAAGATGTGCCTTTGAAGTAGCCGGTTTAGATTTAGGTATGGGAGTAACTTACTTAGATCCAGGATCTTCTCAAATGGGCAAAAAAGAAAGTATTGCTGATACTGCTAAAGTTTTAGGTAGAATGTATGACGGTATTGAATATCGTGGGTATGATCAAAAAATAGTTGAAGAACTAGCTGCTAACGCTGGCGTACCAGTTTGGAACGGATTAACAACTGAATTCCACCCAACTCAAATGTTAGCAGATATTCTTACAGTAGAAGAAAACTTTGGTACTCTAAAAGGTATTAAACTAGTATTCATGGGAGATGCCCGTAACAACGTAGCAAACTCTCTTATGGTAGTATGTGCCAAAATGGGTATGCACTTTGTAGCATGCGCTCCTAAACACTTATGGCCAGCAGAAGACTTAGTTCAAAAATGCCAAGCTATTGCAGAAGAAAACGGTGCAATACTAGAATTTACTGAAGACGTTTTGGAAGGAACAAAAGATGCCAATGTTATCTACACAGATGTATGGGTATCAATGGGAGAACCAGAAGAAGTATGGAATGAAAGAATTAAACTTTTATTACCATATCAAGTAAATAAAAAGGTAATGGATAACGCTAGTGAAAACGCAATATTCTTACACTGTCTTCCATCATTTCATGATTTAAATACTACAATTGGCAAAGAAATCTATGAAAAATATGGACTAAAAGAGATGGAAGTTACCGATGAAGTATTTAATAGTGATAAATCTAAAGTATTTGATGAAGCAGAAAATAGACTTCATACAATCAAAGCTGTTGTATATGCAACAATGAGAGATTAATTTGGTTATAAAGGATATTCCTTTAATAACATGCTCAGACTAGCCATATGAGCAAAGAAGTATATGTCTCTTCTTAAAAAAAGACATAATGTCATAAAAAGGAGGATAAAAATGGCAAAGAAAAAAAATCGTACTATGCTATCTTCTTATACAATTATTATTCTATTAATAATTGGTCTTGCTATTCTTTCTTGGGTACTACCTGATGCTAAATATCAAACAGAAACCCTAGATGGAAGAGCATGCGTTGAACAATTTAAAGAAGATGACAGCTCTTTAACAAGTTGTGTATTTGATTCTGAAAACTTAAGTGCTGAAGACTGTGCAGCCAAAATGTCTGAAGATGAAGACGCAATTCCAAGTAGCTGTACCACAGAAGTATTAGAAAATGGAAGTGGAACAGTAGGGGCAACATTATCTCAAGTTTTAAAAGCACCAATTTTAGGATTTGAAAATGCAATAGATGTTGCAATATTCATCATGATTCTAGGTGGCTTCTTAAAAATAATGGATAAAACTAAAGCACTAGAAACTGGAATCAAAGTATTAGTTCAAAAATTACACGGAAGAGAACTTTGGTTAATCCCAATCTTAATGCTTATCTTCTCAATTTGCGGAACTACATATGGAATGTTAGAAGAAACAGTTGGTTTTTATGTGTTACTAGCAGCAACCATGTTTGCCGCTGGAATGGACCCACTAGTAGGTTCAGCAGTTATTCTATTAGGAGCTGGTTCTGGAGTTTTAGGCTCTACAATCAACCCATTTGCAACAGGCGTTGCCTTAAGTTCACTACCTAGTGGAGTAGCAGCAAATCAAGGTTTAGTAATATTTATTGCTGTTGTACTATGGCTAACAACTTATGCAATATCTACACTATTCGTCTTAGCATATGCTAAAAAAGTAAAGAAAGATAAAGGATCAACAATTCTTTCACTAAGAGAACAACAAAAAGCCGAAAAAACATTCGGAAAATTTGCCGAAGCTTCTAAAGAAAAAGCTCACTTAACTGGAAAACAAAAAGTAACACTATGGTTATTCGCATTAACATTTGTAATAATGATTATCGGATTTATTCCATGGGGAGAATTTAACATTACATTCTTTAATAGTTTTACTGGTTGGCTAACTGGCGAAGCTCTAGGAGATTGGTGGTTCTATGAAGCTGCATTATGGTTCTTCATTATGTCATTAATAATTTCATTTATAAATGGCTATGGAGAAAAAGACTTCGTTGACACATTCGTTGATGGCGCAGATGATATGATCGGTGTAATTCTAGTAATAGCTGTTGCTAGAGGAGCAAGTGTTTTAATGAGTCAAACATTCTTAGATAACTTTATTATCTATAATGCAAGTGACTTCTTATCAAAACTACCAGAAATACTATTTGTACCACTAAATTATGTATTACATATAGTATTATCTATTTTAGTACCATCATCATCAGGAATAGCAACACTATCAACACCAATTATTGCACCACTTACTGCTAACCTAGGCTATAGTACTGAAGTATCAATAATGACCATCGTATCTGCAAATGGTTTAGTAAACTTAATTTCACCAACTTGCGGAGCTATCATGGGAGGTTTAGCACTAGCTAAAATAGAATACTCTACATGGTTCAAATGGGCATTTAAAGTAGTTTTAACAATAGCACTTGTTAATATCTTAGTATTAGTATTATTCTCAGTGCTTTAAAATTAGGTTCTATAAAAAATAGTGTGAAGTAAAAAACTAAAAACTAGAACGCGAAAAAA
>URUT01000008.1 GCA_900551105.1 uncultured Mycoplasmatota bacterium | reverse complement strand
GCCTGAATGGACTTGAACCATCGACCTCACGCTTATCAGGCGTGCGCTCTAACCAACTGAGCTACAAGCCCATTTTTTCTCACTAAGCAATATAAATATTACTATATATTTTATGTTTTGGCAAGAGTTTTTTTACAATTTTTGAAATTTTTTTCGAAAAAATTAAAATTTATACAAATTTAGCACCCGAATCAGCATTAAGTTCCAAACTTCCAAACCTTTTTTCCTTATACAAAAAGTACCCAGCAGCAGCCACCATCGTAGCATTATCCGTACAATATTTTATAGATGGATAACTAAAATCAATATTATTTTCTTTACATAACTTAGAAAAACATTCCCTTATTCCTCTATTAGCAGAAACACCACCAGCCAAAATAAGTCTTTTAACCCCTAAATCCTTAACAGCCTTCATAGTTTTAGAACTCAAAGAACTAATAACAACATTCTGAAAAGAACAAGCAAGATCCTCAGGAATTAAAGCCTCACCTCTTTGACTAAGATTATGACTCAAATTAATAACCGCACTCTTAAGACCACTAAAACTAAAATTATAACTATCATCATTAAGAGGAACAGGAAGTTTATAACTATCCTTACCAGAAAAAGCAAGTTTATCAATAACTGGCCCCCCAGGATAAGAAATTCCTAAAACCCTAGCAACCTTATCATAACACTCTCCAACAGCATCATCCAAAGTACCACCAAGTTTTTCAATATCAAAATGATCCCTCATATATAAAAGTTCCGTATGTCCCCCACTAATAACCAAAGCAAGAAGTGGAAACTCTAGAGCCTTTTCTATATTATTAGCATATATATGACTCCTAATATGATGAACAGGAATCAAAGGCTTATTATAAATATAAGAAAGAGTCTTCGCTGCCTCAAGCCCAACAAGTAAAGAACCAACAAGTCCTGGACCATAAGTAACACTAATACCATCAATATCATCCATAGAAAGACCAGAATCTTTCAAACACTTATCAATAACAAAAACAATATCCTTAACATGATTACGACTAGCAATCTCAGGAACAACCCCACCATACAACATATGAATATCTATTTGACTCAAAACAGTTGTACTAATTTCCAAAGAACCATTTTTAACAATAGAACAACTAGTCTCATCACAACTAGTCTCAATTCCTAATATATAAACATCTTTCATAATACTCTCTCCATCAAATATCCATCTACTCCATTATAATAACCTTTTCTTATCGCAGTTACTACAAAACCACACTTCTCATAAAGATTAATAGCACTCCTATTATTAACATTAACCTCAAGAGTAATATTCTTCTTATCAGAATTATTAACAATTAAATAATCCATAAGAGAAAAACCAATACCCTCTCTTCTAGCATCCTCTCTAACAAATACATTAACTATATCAATAGTATCATAAATATCATTATACTCAATATATCCAAGAATAACTCCATCCAAAATATATCCAATAAACTTCCTAAAAGGATTATAACTCATAGAAATATCAAAATCTAAATCCTCAAAAGAAACTTCCTTAACCATTTCTCTTTTCCTCAGCCTCAGTACGTTTCAAATAATTAGGCACATACGTAAGAGGATTAACCAATTTCTTCTTATAATACTTAAAAAAGTTCTCAACATTAGGCCTAAATTCGCAAACAGAAACTAAATCAAACTTATCATAACTTACAAACTTATATTCCTTATTATACTCCTTAACTTTCTCAATAAGTTCATCAAGTTTTATATATCTCTCTTCCATAACAGTATTATAATCACTATCATATATTCCAGCATATACAAAACCTCTCCTAGCATCAATAACAGGAACTATCAAAGGAGCACTAACAGAAGTCGCCATCACAAAAAGATTAGAAACCTCATACAATCTTTTATTCAAAAAATAAGCAAAAGTCTTACTTATAGTAACACCCACTCTAAGTCCTGTAAAAGAACCAGGCCCCGAAACAGAATAAATCTCATCAACTTCATTAGGCAAAATACCATTCTTATCTAAAAGACATTTCACATTAAAAAGCGCCTCACGAGATAAATCCCTATCAAGCCTTTCGTAAAACTCATCAATTACTACCCCATCCTTATTAATAGCAATATTCAAATAATTAGAAGAAGTATTCAAAAAAAGACTTATCATAAAACAGCCTCACATAAGTCTTCATATCTCTTACCAAAAGGTCTAATAACAAGTACCCTTGTATTTTCACCAACAATTCTAAAACTTATCTCAAGTCTTTCATTAGGAAGTTCATCCGCTATCATATCAGACCATTCAATAATAGAAACTCCCTTCTTAACAAAATACTCATGAAAATCAATATCAACTGTTGCCTCATCAATACGATAAACATCCATATGAAATAAATCCATTTCTCCATTAAGATACTCTTTAACAATGTTAAAAGTCGGAGAAGTTATCGTATCTGTAATACCAAGAGCATTAGCAAACCCCTTTGTAAAAACTGTTTTACCGCTTCCTAGGTCACCCTTTAAACAAATAACCATATTAGGAAACTTTTCACTCTCTAAATTTTCTGCAAGCTCAATAGTTTCGCTCTCGCTATGCGATGTAATTTTATATTCCATCATTTAATCACCAAAATCATTGTATCACAAAAAAAAGAAGTAATACAACCCCTTTTTTAACAATTCAAAATATTTTTTATTTCTTAACTTTAACTTTATAAATAACTTCCTCATCTTTCATATTAACAAAAGTCATAACACCAGAAATAATTAAAAATACACCAATTACTATTCCCGCACCAACAACAGGTATAACAGGAAGTAAAAAGGAAATAAGACCTAAAACAATCTTAAGAACAGACTTCCCAATTAAAGTTTTATCTCTGCTAGACTTCATAACAAACATAAGCGAAGTAATACCCGTAACTAAAAACCAAAGTCCAAGCATAACAGGAATAACCTTAATTGCATCATTCCTATTTGTTATAAGCACAAGTCCAAATATAACCCCAATTAAGGAACCCATAAATCCAAACGACATATAAGGATCCTTGCTCCTAAGTATTGCAATAGCCTTAAAAGCACTAACAAGTAAAATTAAAATACCTGCAATTAAAACAATACTACCAAATACACCTTGAGGATTAATAATAAACAATACCCCAAAAATAATAAGTAAAAAACCTTGAATATAAGTAAGTAATTTTTTTTCCATAATAAGCCTCCTAATAATATTCTATCACAAAAATCTATTTTTTTACATATAAAAATGCAACTATTCCACAATTACCTTTCCATCTAAATTACAAATATAACAATTAGGAAAATACTTCTTAATTTTATCCAGCATATCCCTATCTTTCTCATAAACTCTACCAACTAAAACGCCCTCAATATAACAAGACGGAATGCCAAATATAACCGCACCCTCACGATTAGTAGTAAAATCATCTCTAAGAGCATAAATAAAATCATTTATAAACCATTCACTTACAAAAGACTTCAAAACATCCTTGTCAAACTTAAGATTAAAAATATCATTAAAAACAAGCCTCTTTCCCCATTCATTATCAACATTCATAATAAATGAAATTTGAATCTTATCCTTAGCCAAAGAAGGCATAAACCTAATCTCTTTCGTTTGTTCACAATTCCATGTCCAAAAATCATCATTCCTTATACTATCAATCTCATCATCAATTTTCCCATAAGGAATAAGTTTAGTCTTCTTTTTTCCATCACGATAAACATATCTAAGTGTCGCACCACTATAATTAACTATATAATCTTTTAGCATCATATCCTTTTGAATAACCCAAACTGGAACACACAAAGGAGTCTTCTGCTCTTTATTATATTTAACAGTAAAATCAGGAGATATAAATCCATTTTCCGAAATAAATTTTAACCTTTCATCATCTAAATCAATTAATGCACCCTCACCTCTCATCAACTGATTTTGTTTTAATAAAACATCCTCACCAACCTTGTACTTAGGTCCATCCCAAGACGTTTTCTCCATACATTTATAGTAATTATCAATTTGTTCTAAAAAAAACTTAAAAGATTTTGAATCAACCTCAAATATCTTCTTCAAATTCAAAATATACTCATCCCTACTCATAAATTATACCTTTCCTAATAATTTAAATATTCATCCTTCTCCCAAACCCTACTCTTAAGTTTATAAATATCACTATAAACCTTGCAATCATACTTATCACCACTTTCCTTTATAAAAACAGCAATAACATTCATCGAACTATTTTTAGACAAAGGAATAACAGTCTCACCTATTTCCTTATACGTAACTTTACAATCAAACACATACTTATTACCCTTACTCTCATAAAACTCACAACTACTAGAAACTATCTCACTAATATTAGCATTCTTCATTCTAACCTCACCAAGTTCCTTATCACTAAACCATGAGTCAATAGAAAGCACTCCATATTTCCCATTACAATATGGATCCAAACTACATCCAGTAATAAACAAAATAATTGTAAAAAATAAGAAAAAAAGTCTTACACGCATATGATTACCTCAAAATAATCATAACATAAATAACACTCTTTTTCAATCATTCAAGTATATTTTTAGAACACTTACCATCCTTATCATAAAGAAGAAGTTTCTCATCATCATCCAAGGTACCAAGTAAAATATCCTCTAAATTCTTACCCTTTTCCTTTAACTTTTTAAGTATCCATTTCTTATCCTTACCCATAAACTTTAAATTCTTTACCATAATATTACCATCAATAATAACATTAGAAACCAAACTAGCCTTTTTCTTCTTCAAATCCATATCAGAAATAGTAACCGGAGAAAAAGATGACTTAGGTAAAATACTAATCTTACCACTAGACTCCATAATCGCATAAGCAATTTGAGAAATATCAAAATAACCTTGTTCTCTGCACTGCTCTAAAAAGTCATTAACATCAAGTTTCTCATGTTTAAGACCCTCTTCAAGTAAAATTCCATCTTCAATTATAACCGTCGGAGTACCCGTAAAAAACCTACGAAGAGCAATACTTTTCATAGTCAAAACAGAAATAAGCCAAGCAATAAAACCAAAAATAACAACAGCAAGCGTACCATTCATAACCGGAGAATCCGTATTAATAGTCATTTCCGCTGCAAAATTACCAATAGATATTCCAATTACATAATCAAACAAACTAAGTTGAGAAACCTGTTTCTTCCCAATAAGTTTAGTAACTAAAAACAAAGTAACCAAAGAAAGAATTGCTCTAAAAGTAACATTAAGTGCTTCACTCATATATATCACCATTTTTAGTATTAAAAAAATAAAGAAAAATATACATACATAATATATAATACTGCACTATTATTTTTAATTAACCATTAAAAAAAACAAAAGACAAAACACCCAAAACAAACGTAGCATTATTAATTATAGGAATAAATGATAAAACAACACCTATAATTCCTAAAACAAAACCAGCAGTTGCTAAACCACTATTTTCAACTTTTTTACTTTCAGACATAAAATAACCTCTCCTTTCAACAACCCTTATAACACAAAACAGGACCTGTGAATACCCTAAACAGGACTTTTCTGTTCCCGGACATAAAAAACATAAATAGGACAATATTAATAGAGGTGAAATATTTATGGCAACTTTTAAAAGAAACTTCAAATTCGAAGACAATATAATGATAAAAGTATCAAGCAATATAAGAAAATATAGAAAATTAGCAAACATTACTCAAGAACAATTAGCAGTAGACGTTGGAAAATCATACGATTTCATACGAAGATTAGAATATAAAAAAGGTGCCATCGGCTGTTCCATCGATACATTATATAGAATATCAGTCGTTTTAGGAATAACCATGGACAAATTATTCGAATAAATTAACATAAAATGTAATTAAATTAATTAAAAAATTGCAAACAAAAATAGGAATAATCTCCTATCAATGTTTAATTTTTTAATTTTTTTTTACAAATAATTACTTAGTAATTTCCGTAATAGCCTTCATAACACCAAGTCTCCCATACTCATAAGTTAAAGCACCTTGTTGATAAGCAATATAAGGTGGTCTAAGTGGTCCATCACAAGAAAGTTCAATCGTAGAACCCTGAACAAAAGATCCCGCAGCCATAACAATCTTATCACCATATCCAGGCATCTCATCTGGAATAGGTTTAACATAAGAATCAATAGGCGAAGCCATTTGAATACCACAACAATATCTTATCATTTTATCCGGATCATTAAACTTAATTGCAAGTACAATATCCGCTCTTTCCTCATTATACTTAGGTTCCGTATCAAATCCAAGTTTTTCAAGCATCAAACTAGCAAGCGTCGCAGTCATCACACTACTTTTAACAACAGATGGAGCCATATAAAGACCTTTTAAAATCTCCATATTCATATTATTTGTCGCCCCAATATCCTTTCCCTCACCAGGAATAGCAAGTCTTTCACTAGCAAGAAAAACAAGATCAGATCTTCCCGCAATATAACCACCACAAGAAGCCGAACCACCACCTAAATTTTTAATAAGTGAGCCCGCAATAATATCCGCACCAACTTCCAAAGGAGACTTTTCCTCAACCAAAGCACAATAACAATTATCAACCATAATAATTACATCTTTATCAACTTTTCTAATCTCTTTTATAACATCTTCAATCATAGAAATAGTAATGCTTTTTCTACTAGAATATCCCTTAGAACGTTGAATCTCAATAAGTTTAACCTTTTTATTTTTTAAAACTTCCTTAATACGCTCAACATCAAACCCACTAGAAGTAAGAGAAACCTCCTCATAATTAATACCAAACGCTTTCAAACTACTAGGGTTCTCTCTAATTCCAATAACCTCATGAAGCGTATCATAAGGTTTACCAGTAATACTCAAAAGCGTATCACCAGGTCTTAAAATTCCAAACAAACAAACAGTAAGAACATGCGTTCCAGAAACAAATTGTCCTCTCACCAAAGCATCCTCCGCCCCAAGAACCTCACTAAAAATTTTATCTATTTTTTCCCTACCAACATCATTAAAACCATATCCATTCGTACCATTAAGATCCATACTAGATACACCATTTCTAATAAAAGCCTCTAAAACCTTTTTAGTATTTTTAAAGCACACATCAGAAATTTCCTTAAATTTATCCCTAAGTTCCTCCTCACAAACATTTGCAAGTTCATAAACTTTCGGACTTATAAAAAGTTCATTATTCATTATTAATACCTCCATTCACTTTAATAATCGAATCATTAACATAACTAGCATCATCACTAGCAAGAAAAAGTACAAGATTAGAAATCTCAGAAACTTCTCCAAAACGCCCAAGCAAAATCTTATCACATATACCCTTTTTATAAGAATCATCCATATCCTTATTCATATCAGTATCCATCCACCCTGGACAAACACAATTTACATTCACATAAGGAGCATAAAATCTAGCCATATTATGAGTAAGAGAAATAACTCCTGCTTTCGAAGCATCATAATCACAAGACTCAGGATAATATCTATCAATACCATTATCACTAGAAATATTTATAATCTTACCAGATTTATTCTCAAGCATAATCTTACCAACATACTTAGAAACCAAATAAGTACCAATAAGATTAACATCAAGAACCTTTCTAAAAGAAGAAACATCCTTAAGATCAAACAAAGAATCATTACTTATTCCAGCATTATTAACAAGAATATCAATCTTTCCATAAGAAGAAATAATCTCCTGCGTCATCCTAGAAACATCCTCTTCTAAAGAAACATCCCCACAAACTAACATACAACTTCCAAACTCCTCAATCTTCTTTTTAAGAAAAACAGCATCCTCATAACTTTTATTATAATTAATAACAACACTCGCACCCTCTTTAGCAAATGCATAAACTAAATAAGCACCAAGTCCCCTAGAAGATCCCGTAACAAACACAACTTTATCAGCAAATCTCATACATCCCTCCAACTGGATAAATTATAAAAGAAAAAAGAAAAAAAATCAAGTTTACAAGAAAAGTGTAAACAATACAAAAAAAAAATAAATAAAACAAAAAAATATGTTAAAATACAAGAAAAGGAGGATAATATGAACGAATACATGAATAATATAACAAATTTCTTAGGAATAAAAAGTACAACACTAAATCTAATAATTTATAGCATACTTGCAATACTAATAATCACCTTAATATCAAAAATAGCAATACTAATAAACCTAAAAACAAATAAAAATGAAAAGAAACTCTACACATTCAACAAAAAAACAAAAATAGCAAAATTATTACTAACAATGATAGTACTACTCATAATATGGGAAAAACAATTAACAAACATAATAACATTTATAAGTTTCATCGGTGCCGCAGCAACCCTTGCAATGAGAGATATAATAATAAATTTTCTCGCTGGAATCTATATAACAATATCAAAACCATTCAAACTAGAAGATAGAATAGAAGTAGACACAACAATCGGAGACGTCGTAAATATAAATTCATTAAACTTCGAAATACTAGAAGTCGCCAATAAAGAAGACGGAGAACAAAGCACAGGAATAATAGTACAAGTTCCAAACTCAAAAGTATTCACCGAAGAAATAAAAAATTATACCAAAGCATTCAAATACATATGGAGTGAACTATCAGTAAAAATAAAACTAGACTCAGATCTTGTAAAAAACAAAAAAACTCTATATGACATAGTAAATAGCAATGATATAGTAAAAAAGATACCAAAAAAAATGAAAGTTCAACTAAACGAAGCAATCGGAGATTACAGAATATACTACAACAACCTAGAACCAATAATCTACACAAAACTATCCGAAGAATATGTAACATTAACAATAAGATACCTAGCACACCCTAAAAAAGCAAGACACATAGAAAGTCAAATATGGAACAAAATATATGAAGAAGCACAAAATAAAAAAATAGATTTATACAAAAAGGAATAAAGAAAACAAATCTCTATTCCTTTTTATAATGCATTTCTAAACAAAATAGTCAAAATAAAATCAAAATCAAACATAAAAATAATCAAAAAAGAACACGTAATCAAAGTAGATAATTTTTTCCCATTAACAAATTTACATACTAAAGGTTCAATAATATAAATAAGCAAAAGTCCTCCAATCGCAAATGTAAAAACAGATCTAAAACAAACATAACCATCAATATTAAGAAAAAGTCCCGTATAATTCCACCAAGTTCTATGATATAAAGAAAACATAGCATAACCAGTAATATATTCAAGAATTCCCGTAACTAACATAGAAAATAAAAAGATCAAAACAGGATATTTCTTAAATCTCTTAAGAAGCAAAACCATAAAAACTGCACCAAAACCATAAACTGGTAAATAAGGTCCATATAAAAATCCTCTCTTTTCAATTATACCCTCAGTAAAATAATAAAAGAACTCCTCATATATAAATCCAACAATTGAACCAATCAAAAATATCAAAACATACATACAAAATAAATGAGAAAAATCAAACTTATAATCTTTAAATATAAAACTTTTAAACTCCTTAACCATATAAAAATCCTCCTAGTATAATAATAGCACAAAAAAGGAAAAAGAAAAAGGAGCAAAAAGCCCCAATCTATATAAACGCGAGATCGCCCACGGTCTCCGTCTAATCTATAATATGGTTTATAAACAAAAATTGTTCCACAATTAAGAAAATTTTATCTAACCACCAATGCTAGTCTTAATATATGCAAATTATTAACATTATATACACAATTCATTACTATTAATTAACAATAGTAAAACTTATAAATATAAATTACCTATAAACTCTTTTTAAAATCTTCATATATTCATCAGGCATCTTAAATAATGCATCATTTTTTTGCCTTTCACTCATACCATATAAACTTTCCGCAACTGAAACAACTATACAACTGGGGACACTCTCATCATCGCACCATTCCAGGCACTATCTCCCTTTCCAGTTCCCTTTGCCCACTTTATCATTCCAGGAGAAAAAGAAGTTTTAAAATAAGGCTCAAAATCAGGTCTATAATCTATATTATTTAATACATATCTACGCAATGTATCTTCATAATCTTTTTTATTAATTATTGCATCAATAACAGATATCGTGGCAATAGTATCATCACTATAAAATGAATTTGGTAATATTAATTGCTCAGGATCTATACTCCTAATCTCCTTAAGTTGATCAAATTCATAAACGCTTCCAGCCTTATCACCATATATCGCTCCAAGCACAATATCACTTCCTATTTGACTACTATTATATCATAACAATTCATATTCTCTAGCAATTATTCTCTCATCTGAACAATATTTTATAACATAGGAATTATCCTGTTTACAAATGATAATTCCTGCTGTATCAGTTTCTTCAATAGTTTTTATATTCTTATCTATATAATTCATATAAGTCATAATTTGTCCAGTATGCTCTTTCTTAAGTTCTGTTATCTTTAATTCTACGACTACATAACACCTATATTTAATATTATAAAGTAATAAATCAATATAGTTGTATCTATTACCTAATTTAATTGGATATTCACTTTTTATAAAAGTAAACCCTATTCCTAATTCTTCTAAAAAGTTTTCAATATCTTCCAAAATTAATTTTTGTAATACCTTCTCTGAAAATATATCATATTTATTATCATTCTTAATCTTAATTGGATTCTTTACAAAGTCAACTACATTTTGTTTGTCTTGATTTAGCAATTTATTTTTTGTGAATTCAGGAAGCCTTTCATATTCGTTAGATTTTATTTTTTCTCTTAACTGCCTAACTGATAAATTATTATTTTTAACTAATTCTATGTAATAATTAATTTTATCAGTATTCTCAAAAGATAGCAATTCACAATAATGCGACCAAGATAATTGTGCAGACAGTGTCTGCACTTTTTCGTTCAACTCATAAAACTTTAACATTAACCATAGATTTCTCTTACTATAACCCTTACCTAATTCATATGTTAATCTCTTCGAATATTCTTCTATTATTCCTTCTCCATAATGATTACCTGCTTCACTTAACATTCTTCCAACATTGTAATATGCATCCAAATCACTCTTATTAATTGAATAATTTTTAACAGTTCTATTTATTTCGTTATTTATTAATTCATTTTTTATCTCATTATAATAATTCATATATTACTCCTTACTAAGGACTACAAGTCTTTATTTTTAATTTATTATTTTTAATCTTAAATATAATACTTCCATCTTGATCTGTTCTATATATTTTTGAATCTTCTAAATTATTTAATGCTTCTTTATTAGGATGTCCATAACGATTATTCTTTCCAACACTAATTATTGAGTACTTTGGATTTACTTCATTTATAAAAGACTTACTACTGCTTGTTTTACTTCCATGATGTCCTACTTTAAGTACATCTATATCACTTATATTATATTTATCTAAAATATCTTTTTCTTTCTCTATTCCTGAATCTCCCATAAACATAAATTTGTAACCATCTAACTCTATATAAATAACATTACTATTATCATTTTCATTATCATATTCTTTTGTTTGTAAAAAATATAGTTTGTTATTATCTATATTTAATTCTTTAATACATGAATAATATTTAATTTTCTTTTTGTCTAATACTTTAATTAATTCTTTTTCCAAATCATTAAACTCACCACAGTTAAATATAACTTTTTTTACTTTAAAATTATTAACTAAGTTAATTGCTTCTCCCATATGATCATAGTCGCCATGAGTAGCAATAAAATTTAATTTTCTTACCCCAATACTCTTTAAATATGTTATTAAATTAGCACTGATATTTTTATCTTTTATACCACCACAGTCAATTAAATAAGCTTTCTTATTAATATAGACTAAACTACTATCTCCTTGAGAAACATCAAAATAAACCACTCTATCATAATTAAAAATAACTTTAAAATTAAAAGCATAAATATATAACAACGATAGTAATATAAAAAATTTTCTATTCGTAACTATAAACAAATATAAAATTATATAATAAATTAAATAAAATACTAATGAAACTTTGGGAACTATAATAAAATAAGCAACTAAATTACTATTTATAAACTTTAAAACTACAATCAAAATATTAATAACTGGTTCTAAAAAAGCACAAATAAAAGTTAAAAGTACTCCAGGATAAATAACTAAACTTAAAAATGGAACTACTATTAAATTATTTATAACCGAAAAGATATTTACCTCATAATTATAATAAACTGTAATAGGTAAACCAAACAAAAAAGCAACAATACTAGTTATCATTAAGTTAACTATATAATTCTTTTTATAATATTTTTTGCAAATAATTAAACCCAAACTTACCATAGATGAATATAAAAATCCCATATCATATATAATTAGCGGATTATAAAAAATTAATAAACTTATAGTTAAAAGTAATATATTTTTAATCTCTATCTGTAAATCTAATCTTTTATTAATTCGCAACAGCAAATAAAAAACTAAACTTCTATAAATACTCGCCGAATAATTTGTAATAATACTAAAACATATTAAAAACATACATGCAAATATTTCTTTATACTTATTTTTCTTTAATAAATATAAAATAATTCCTGACATTAAACTTAAATGCATTCCACTTATTGCAAATAAATGACTAACCCCATTTCTTTGATACATTTGATAATCTTCAAAATTCTTTTTATCACCGATAATTAAAGCCTTAAAATAACTAGAGTTTTTAAAATTATTACACCTATCAAGTATCGTATTCTTAATCCTATACTTTAACCTAATATCAGTATTAATTACCTCTAAACTTTTAGCATCTACCTCATAATAAATATAATGATTATACAAATATTTTTGATAATTAAATGTATTAAAGGTCGTATTTGCCCGTGGCTTATTTAGATTACCTACTACTTTAATTTTCATTCCTAAAACCAAGTCTAACTTATCTTTAGAATAATAATTAACAATCAATTTTTCTTTTGCTTTTAAAGTAATTTTATAATAGTTATTCTTCTCACTTATCTCCATTATAATACCCACAAAAGTATTATCTTCTTCATCATAGGCTGAACCATAACCAATAAGTTTATTTCTAACAAAACTATAACCCAAACTTAAAAGAACTAATAAAATAAAAAAATATTTACACTGTAATAAGCTCTTTAATTTTATTAAATAATGCATCTCCTATACCACTAACATTTTTAATATCTTCTATACTTTTAAAATTTCCATTTGTATTCCTATAAGAAATTATTGCATTAGCTTTACTTTCACCTAATCCCTTTATTGTAACTAGTTCCTCAGCACTTGCTGTATTAATATTTACTTTCTTAAATTCACTACTCTGATTATCATTTGTAGCTGAACTATTATCTTCTTTAACGCAGTTATTTACCTCAACTGTTTCACAAACACAAGGCACCTCACTTACAACAGTTTTTACCTCCTCACTTTTAGACAATTCCTTTTTTGTAAAAACATAAACCACCATTTCATTAGTTACCTTTTTAGCTAAATTAATATTAGTTGTTACTGCACTCTTAGTTAAACCTTCTGCTTTATTTATCGCATCCACTACCTTATCTCCATCATTAAGTTCATAAACGCCTGGCTTTTTAACCGCACCTTTCACATCAACAAATATCTTATCAGTTTTTATAATCTTCGTTTCCTCTTTACTAGCATCTACATCATCAGAAACCACACTAAGCTCATCCACACTTTTTTTATTACTAAAATAATAAAATCCACCAAAACCCAAAACTAGTAAAAATACTAAACCAATAATAACCTCTTTTCTTCTTCTAATTAAAAACTCCATAATACCTCCCTCTATTAGTTATTGTTGTAAGAAACCACTCCATTTCCTTTTTTATTTCATAAAAAAAACTAAAACATAATCAAAGGTTTTAGTTCTTCTTCATTAATTCGGTAATAAAGAGCAATATCCTCATTTAAATATTTAAATAATATATAATCATTTTCTCTGTCACAATAAATATTGCCATTTTTAATTTTATTAAGATTATCTTCATCTAAATCTATTACTTTAAAATCTAGAAAATCCTCTAAAGATAACAATTTATAATTCCCATTACGTATCTCATCTAATGTATAAGCATCTTCTATTTTAAAATCATTTATTTTAGTTCTTACTAATCCAGTCATAACACCATAAGTTTTTAAATACTGACAAATATCTCTAATTAAAGCTCTAATATATGTTCCTTTAGAAACCGTACATCTAATTTTAACATCATCATACTCATAATCTAAAAGTTCAATATCATAAATAGTAACCTTCTTTTTAGGCGGCACTACCTCTTCACCATGCCTAGCATAATCATAAAGCTTCCTACCATTTACTTTAACTGCTGAATACATTGGTACTTCTTGCATATAAGTCTTTTTAAACTTCTTTAAAGCTCTTACCAACTTTTCTTTTTTTATAAAATTATTTGATGTATCTAAAACTCTACCAGTAGCATCTAATGTATCAGTCAAAATACCTAACTTAAAATCTGCAATATATTCTTTATTATGCATAGTTAAAAGATTATTTAATTTTGTATACTTACCTATTAAACAAACTAGTACTCCTGTCGCAAGAGGATCAAGTGTTCCAATATGTCCAATAGCTTTCGTATTAAAAACTTTATTTAAAGCATTAACTACATCTCTACTTGTATAATTTTTTGGTTTATTAACCACTAATAGACCGTTCATTTACTCACGATTTTCACTATGGATTTCTTGAATTATTTCATCAATATGTTCACCATAAAGTGTAGATTCATCAAACTCAAATCTAAGTTCAGGTGTATTTCTTAAATCCATTCTCTTGGCAAGTTCACTTCTTAAAAACGGACTAGCCTTTTTAAGTTCTTCTGCCATTTCCTTACGATCGTAATCACCAATATAAGTGTAATAAACTTTAGCCATACTTAAATCATTTGTTACTCTAGCTTCAATTAAAGTAACACTTTTAAGCATTTCATTATCTGCTTCTTCAAATAAAATATTAGATAAATGTCTAATAAGCTCAGAAGCAATTCTTTGTAATCTTATATTACTCATCTTTTTACCTCAACATTTTCATAAACTTCAAAAACATCTTTTTCTTTTAAATCATTAAAGTTAACAATAGTTATACCGCACTCAAGACCATTTTTAACCTCTTTAACAGTATCTTTTTCTCTTTGTAATGAAGCAATAACTCCATCATAGATAATTACTCCATCTCTGATAACTCTAACATTTGCTTTATTCCTAATAATTCCACTAGTTACTATACAACCAGCAATCGCACCAACTTTACTAAACTTAAACATACGTTTAATTTCCGCAGTACCTAATACTTTTTCCTCATACTCAGGATCTAATAATCCTTTCATAGCTAGTTCCATTTCTTCAACTAGTTTATAAATTATTTGATATAGTCTTATTTCAACACTGTATTCTTTAGCAACCTCTTTAGTAATATTAGAAGGTACAACATTAAAACCAATTACTATGGCATCAGATGCATTAGCAAGGATAACATCACTTTCAGTTATTGCTCCTATTCCTGAACGAATAACCTTTATCTTAACGCCTTCAACATTTATTTTTTCTAAAGCGTTCTTAACGGCTTCCTCACTACCACGAACATCACATTTTAAAACTACTTTAATTTCTTTAACGCCAGATTGAATCTTACTAAATAGATCATCAAATGAAACAGTTTCTTTCTTTTGCTTTTGATTTTTAAAACTAATTTCTCTCTTTTCAGCAACTTCTCTAGCAATCTTTTCATTTTCAAATGCCATAAATTTATCGCCAGCAGCTGGGCTACCATTTAATCCAGTAACCTCAACAGGAGTACTAGGTCCAGCAGAAATAATATTTTGCCCTTGATCATTTTTTAAAGTTCTAACTCTACCATTAACTACACCAGCAACTATTGGATCTCCTAATCTTAAAGTACCATTTTGAATAAGTAAACTTGCAACACTACCTAGTGCTTTATCTACTCTACTTTCAATAACTGTACCAATTGCATATCTATTAGGATTTGCTTTAAGCTCAGCCATTTCTGCTATTGCTAAAACTGTATCAAGTAATTTATCTATCCCTTCACCAGTTACTGCACTAATGTTTACAAAAGGAACATTACCTCCCCAAGCTTCAGGAGTTAAATTAAGCTCAGCCATTTCCTGCATTATCTTATCAGGATTAGCTCCTTGTTTATCAATCTTATTTACTGCAACTACGATTGGTACGTTGGCACTCATCGCATGCTCTACTGCTTCCTTAGTTTGAGGCATAACCCCATCATCAGCAGCTACTACTATAATTACGATATCAGTAACACTAGCACCTCTAGCACGCATTTCTGTAAAAGCAGCATGTCCTGGAGTATCAATAAAAGTTACTTTTTGATTATTATAATCAATTTGATAAGCACCAATAGCTTGAGTAATACCGCCAGCTTCACCCTGTGCTACATGACTCTTTCTAATATAATCTAAAAGTGTAGTCTTACCGTGATCAACATGACCCATAACTGTAATAACTGGTGGTCTACTAATTAAATCATTTTCATTATCAATAATTTCATATTCTTCAAAATTAGTAATATCCATAGTTTCACTTTTCTTAAGGGTCTTATTAAACTCTAAAGCCAAAATCTCCGCATTTTCAAAAGAAAGTGCTTGATTTAAATTCATCATTAAACCTAAAGATATTAACTTCTTTACAATCTCAGTTCCACTAACACCTAATTTATCCGCAAATGAAGAAACAGTCTCCCCATCTTCATAAAGAACAATATTATCATCACTATTAGCATTAGTTTTTAGCTTTTCTTTATTCTTATACATAGCTTTCTTTTTATTTAAATAATCATTATCTTTATTAGAAAAACTATTTTGTCCTTTTTTCTTCAGCTTTTGCTTCTTTAAAGTAGGCTTTGCTGGTTCCATTTCAGCACCTAAAATATTTTCTACTGCTTCATCTAAAGCATCATTATCTTCAAAAGTGGATTCTGTATTAGTACTAATAATATTAATTGCATTATCTAAAACAATAATATCATCATCTTCTAAAAACGTATCTTTTGAATCAGCTTTAATTCCTAATTCCTTACATTTATTTAATATTTCTTGAACAGTACAACCCATACTTTCTGCATATTCTTTTATACTCATAAGAGTCACCTCTTTCTAAATAGATTTTTTTATTTCTTCATAAATCTCATCATCAACAGTCATTTCAAAAATTTTATTTAAAACTTTATTCTTCTTAGCAAGCTCAATTACAGCTTCATCTTTTTTCATATAACAGCCTCTGCCATTTTGTTTTCCAGTAACATCTACACTTATCTTACCATCAAAAAGTACTACTCTAATTAAATCTCTTTTAGGTAACTTTTCTCTAGTTACTACGCACATACGATATGGTACTTTTTTCAATTTTCATTACCTTCCTCTGTAATTTGTGCTAAAGTTTTAACATTTATTCTAAACTTAGTAAGTTTACTAGCAAGCTTAATATTTATTCCCTTCTTACCAATTGCTAGAGATAAATTCTCATCATTTACAATTGCTAAAGCTTCTCTAGTCTTAGTATTATCTATAATATTTACAATAACATCCTTAGCTGGTGATAAAGCATTAGCTATAAAAGTACTTTCATCTTCATCATACTTAATTAAATCAACTTTTTCTCCATTAAGTTCAGCTAAAATACTAGCAATTCTAGAACCTCTTTCACCAATACAAGTTCCAATAGGATCTATTTTATCATTTGTAGAATATACTGCAACCTTACTTCTAACTCCTGGCTCTCTTGCTACATTAAATAATACTAAAGTTCCATCTTGAAACTCGGGAATTTCACTTTCAAATAATCTTTTAACAAAACCATTATTCTTTCTAGAACATAAAATTAGTGGTCCCTTTGTAGTAGCTTCTATTTTTTCTAAATATACTTTGATACTACTACCCATTTTAACCTCTTCACCAGGTATCATTTCTGACTTTGGTAAAATTCCTCTCGTTCTACCTAAATCTACATAATAGTTTTTAGCATCTTCCATTGCTAACATTCCAACCATTAATTCATCTTGCTTTCCACTAAATTCTTCAATAATACTATTTCTTTCAGCTTCACGAATTTTTTGTGTTAAAACTTGTTTAGCCGTAGAAGCAGCAACTCTACCAAAATCATGAGGTGTAACCTCTTCTTCAATAGTTTCTCCAACACTAATTCCCGGAACTAACTTTTGCGCATCTTCTAACAAAATTTGTGCATCTTCATTTATCTCTGGTTCAGTATATGTAACATTTCCTTCTTCATCTACTACTTCTTCACCATCAATATAATCATCTACAACAACTAAATAAGAAAATACTTTAATATCACCAGTTTCTCTATTAATAACAACCTTAACATTAGTCTTAGAATTAAAATTCTTCTTATAAGCAGTAATTAAAGCTTGTTCCATTGCATCAAAAACAATATCTTCGCTTATTCCTTTTTCAGCTATAATGCTTTTAACAGCTTTTATAAACTCTTTACCATCCATTTATTTAACCTCTCTCCTTGCTTGATATATCTAATATATACTCCTCATCAATCGGATCACACTCATCCAAAAGTGGATTAATAATATTAGTTGCTTTAACAATTGTATCTAAATCAATACCATTAACTTTATCTAAAGTAATCTTTAAAAAATTATAATTATTTTCCTTAACAAAAGAAACATCACAAACAATAATATCTTCTTTAGCCATTGCATCAGCAACTATATTTTTAATTTCATCTAATTTTGCTTGCATAAACCTCCTTAAATATTAATAAAAGTGGGAGTTTTATGTCCCACTTAAATCTGCAAGAATATTATAACACACATAATTTCTAATTGTAAAGTTTTTTTAGCTTTCACTAATAAGCTCACTAAGAAAAACTATCTTTAAATCCTGCCTATTAATCTCTGAAATAATCAATTTCATATTACTTAAACTAGTAGATTTCTTTATCAAAATAATCTCTCCACTACTAATATTACTTAAAATATCATTAATTTTATTATCACTAGCTAAACTAGAAAATACTAAATAATACTTCTTCTTCAAACACAAATCATAATTATTAACATCAAGTAAACAAATCTTAGTACTCTTCTTCTTATTCTTTAAAATACTCTCTAAATCATTAAAATCCTCTTTATTTTGATAACCATTCAAATACTCTAAATTATCACTAAAAGAACTATCTTTATTAGCTAGTACATCATACTCAACATCTATACTATCTAAATATCTTAATATATCTTTATTGTCTTCAAGTACTAAACTTACCATTCTTTTTTTAGAGTTTCCTCTTATGATTATTTTATCAAGATTCTTATTTAAACTTATATCAGGTTTAATCTCATCATAAACTAAGAAATTCTCATTAAAATCGCCAAAATCTTCCATCTTCACAAGCGAAGCTTTCAAATTAACGCTTCTTCCTGATATTCCTGGAATAATCGTATTATCTTTAATAACCCCATTAACCGGTTCAGTTAAATAATTATCTTGAACACTCATTATCTCTTTCATTAAAGGCTTCTTATTATCTAAATAAACTAATACTTTATCAGTTCCATAAAACGAAACAAAAATAAAACTAAATAGAAAAAAGTACTTTAAATATTTCATAGTTATCACCAATAAATCTTATGACTTTACTTCACTTTTATTGTCATTTTTATTACTAGTAGATAAAAAATTTAATCTTTCAACAATTATTTCAGTAATATATTTCTTTTCTTTATCTTCAGTTTCATAACTTTCATTTCTAATTTGTCCACGTACCGCTATTAAATCTCCCTTATGACAGTATTCACAAGTTTTTTCAGCAATTCCATCCCATAACTTACATCTAATAAAATCAGCTTCATAAACACCATCAGCATTCTTATAATTTCTTGATACTGCTAAATTAATGGTTAAAACCTTCTTGCCTTTATCAGTTGTAACTAATTCCGGATCAGCTGTAAGCCTGCCAATTAACATAACTAAATTATACATACTTTCCTCCTTTCGCCAAATATATAACATAGTAAAAATAAATAATCAAAAAACTGAAATTTAAAATCTGTACCCCAAAATAAACCAATAATCAAAATCATCTAACCTAATAAAAAAAATCTGTAAGAAAAAGTATCCAAATTTTAAACTTTAATACTTTTTTAAACAGATTTTAATAATCTATTAAGTTCAACTGCATATTCTACTGGTAATTCCTTCTTAAAATCAGAAATAAATCCCATAATAATTAGTTCCTTAGCTTCATTTTCATCTAATCCCTTACTCATTAAATAAAATAATTTATCAGCACTTACTTTAGAAACACTAGCTTCATGTTCAAGTGTACTACTATCATTTAAAACAATATTTTTTGGAAAAGTATCACTCTTACTAATCTCATCTAAAATAATCGTATCACACTTAACAAAACTCTCAGAACCAGTCGCATTATTAGCTATCTTTACTAATCCTCTATAATTACTTTCTCCACCAAATGCCGCTATGCTCTTAGAAATAATCGTACTTTTAGTATTCTTGCCAATATGAATCATTTTAGCACCAGCATCAAGTCTTTGTCCTTCTTTTGCATAAGCAATACTAATAGAAGTTGCACTAGCATTATCCCCAAGTAAAATACAAGATGGATACTTCATTGTCACCTTACTACCAATATTACCATCTATCCACTGCATAAATCCACCATCTAAAACACTAGCTCTTTTAGTAACCAAATTGTAAACATCCAAACTCCAATTTTGAATAGTACTATACTTACACTTAGCATTCTTCTTAACATAAATCTCTACTACCCCTGCATGAAGTGAATTCTCTGAATACGATGCCGCTGTACATCCTTCTATATAAGAAAGCTCTGCTCCTTCATCAACAATAATAATTGTTCTTTCAAACTGTCCCATCGTAATAGTATCCATTCTAAAGTAACTTTGTAACGGCCTATCTAACTTTACACCCTTAGGTATATAAATAAATGAGCCACCACTCCACAAAGCCCCATTCAACGCTGTATACTTATTTTCATCATACTTAACTAAATTATTAAAATACTCTTTAAATAAATCAGGATACTGCTTTAAAGCTTCATCAGTACTTAAAAAAATTACACCATTATTGTCTTTCAAATTATGATAAAAAACTTCACTCTCTATTTGATTAGAAACTCCGCACAAATAACTATTTTCTGCATCAATAACTCCTAATGTCTTAAAGGTCTGCCTAACACTCTTATCAACATTATCCCAGTTATCAGTTAAATCACCAATTTTTTTATAATAATTAATCTTATCAAAATCTAAATCAATCTCTGGCCCAAAGGTTGGATTATCAAGTTCTAAAAACTTCTCAAAAGATTTTAAACGAAAATCAAGCATCCACTTTGGCTCACCCTTTAAATTTGATACTTTCTTTATATATTCCTTTGTTAACTTCATAAAAATCGCCAAAGATATTATAGCAAAAACTAAAAATAAAAAAAAGTCATTAATTAAAGCAAATAACCTTAACCATAACTTTTTCTATCTAGTCTCTTCACCAATCCAATCTAAATACTTATCATACCCATCTATATCACTAAAAATAACCTCAGGAAGTTCATAATTATGATTATCCAAAATTATTTTTTCCACATCATTATATAAATCTTTCCTAGTCTTCATTTTAAGCAAATACTCTCTATCATTTACTAAATTATCCTCCCACCAATAAGTAGAATCTATATTAAATACTTGTACGCAGCTTACTAATCTTTTTTCTAATAAAATCTTAGAAATATTATCTAACACAGTTTTATTATTACTCGTCGTACTAACAGCAATATATTTCCCCATACTACCTCACCCATTATTCTTTATGAAAACATTAATATTCTCATAAACATTCATTTTAAAATCCATATACTTTTTTGCCAAATGATATCCACCATCAGAAACAGTTAAAGCACAGTACCTCTTTTTCTCACAAAGTATCATCTCTAGCATCTTAGAACCATAGCCATGCGACTTATAATCATTTAATACCACACATGATACAACATAATAATATAAAGAATTATTAATAAACATCTTAGGATTAACCTGTACATCATTAACAATAACTCCATTAGTAATCGCATCATATAACTCTTTTCTAATAGGTACTGAAACAATATAACCAACACACTTATCCTCATCTAGCAACAGCACAGTTCCATCTTTATCTTCATATCTTTCCAAATACCAATCTAAATTCAAATTATCACTCTTATAAAAAGTATCATCCACCTCTTTTATCTTACACAAATTATCTTTAGTTAACTTTACTTTTTTAATTTCCAAATCTAATCAAACCTTTCTCTTAATACAACATAATTATATTAAAAAAAGAAAATAAAAAAAAGGCTATTTAGCCTCAACAATTAACTTAATAGCTGTTTTTAAAGTTCCATCAATAGATATATCTGAAAAAGCCGGTATAATAACTAAATTCTTTCCACTAGGAGCTACAAATCCTCTAGCTATTGCTACTGCTTTTATTGCTTGATTTAAACTACCAGCACCTATCGTCTGAATCTCTACTATCCCTTCATCTCTAAAAACATTTGCTATTGCCCCAGCTACCTTACTAGGGTTACTTTTACTAGATACTTTCAATATTTCCATATTTATTTCCTCCAGTAAAATATATGATTTCTAATACAAAATATACTAAAATTTTTTCGAAAACTCTTCCTTATTCATGTTCAAAAATTTTGGAACTTCACCCAAGGTAATTATCTCTTCTATATGCTTTTCTAAAAGCTCTCTAGGTAAATCAGAAGCTAAACAAAAAACATTTTCTCCATACTTAGTATTTCCTGAAAACAAATCAGCCCAGTGACAACTAACACATATTAAAATTGGCACAAGCTTATACTTACCATTAGTAATCTTTACTGTATAAGCATTAACACCATCAGAAGGTAAAAAATTCCCAACTATTGGCATCAGTGGTGTACTTTCTGTAACAAGCACCTTAGTTCTATCATCATCATAAACATACATTTTTCCATTAAAAGAACCAACTTTAGCTCCCACAAGTTCAGAAGCACTAATCGCCATATCCTCAAATTTAACTCTATAAGAACGTGGTAAATCTTCTAATCTATAAAAAAGCTTATCACTACTTATTTTCCTTCTTCTAAGCAAAAACGGTGCTACCTCTTTAAAAACTCCATCATGATTCATATATAGTCTATAATTACCATCTAAAGAGATATACCTTTTATTTAAAAATTTATCTTCCATTACACTCCCACCTTACTGTAACTCCGCAAGGAAGAACTAAACCATTTCTAGCTTCAATTCCTAACTCAGTTCCAACAACCGTACCTTTTCTCTTAATCGTTTTCTTTAAAATATTCTCGATTACGGTTTTTGATAAACCCTCAGTATAAGTATTAACTATAAATAATAAAGCATCATCACTAAGTAAATTACTACAATCTAAAATTAAATTATACAAATCTTTAGAAACTTGCCAAACCTCATTTTTTGCTCCCCTACCAAATGATGGCGGATCCATTATAATAATATCATACTTATTTCCCCTTCTAAGTTCTCTTTTAACAAGCTTCTTAACATCATCAATATAAAACTTTATATTTTCACCATCTAAATGATTAGCTATAACATTTTCCTTAGCCCAATCAATCATTCCTCTAGAAGAATCAACATGAGTAACATTAGCATGCTCCATTAAAGCAGCAATGCTAGCACCACCTGTATAAGCAAACAAATTAAGAACATTTACCTTTCTATTAGACTTCCTAATAGTTTCTCTAATTATATTCCAGTTATATGCTTGTTCAGGAAATAAACCCGTATGCTTAAAACCCATTAGTTTCAAGTTAAAAACCATATCTTCATACCTAACTTGCCAAGAACTAGGCATCTTAGAATAGACCTTCCACTCTCCACCACCAGTATTACTTCTTGTATACTCAGCATCAACTTTTATATCTTCATTATCAGGCCAAATAACTAAAGGATCAGGTCTTTTTAAATAATACTTACCCCATCTTTCATATTTATAACCATTACTCATACTAATTATTTCATAATCTTTAAAATTATTTACTGTTTCCATCTCACTTATTTAAGTATAAATACTTATCCTTTCTAAATAACCTTCTTACTTGCCTATAAACCATTCTTATAAACGCATGCGTAAAGGTTATTGTATATAAATCTTTTAAGGATTCCTCCTTTATCGTAAAATAATTATGTGTAATAACTGTTTGATTCTTTAAACTTAATAACTTAAGTAAAACCAAATCTTTTTTAGATTTTAGATGATACCTACTAGTTACCTCACTACAATTAAATAACTTGCAAGCAACATTTTTAGAAGGACATCCATTTAATGTCACATACTCACAGTACCTACAACACCCGCACTTCTTCTTTGAATTATTTTTTCTCTGAACAATGCACTGCCCATTTATAAATGCACAAGCATCTTTAGGAAACTCTTTATCTAAAACCTCACAACACTTATCAAACACAAACTTAATTCTCTTCTTGCGATTTTTAATATTTAGCCCTTTTAATAAATTTATTGTATCTTCATCACTATCATTAGTTTGAAACTTTATATTTTTACAAAAGACACTTCTATACCAAAACAAATATTTATTTAATTGTTTTCTTGTTACTACTTTTTTCTTCATAAAAGCCTCTTTCAAGTGCTATTGTATCATAAAGTAATGAATTTACCAAATTTATATGTTAAACTTTAATTATGAAAAAGAAAGATTTATTTATATTAATTTTATGCGTACTAAGCACATTTTTTATTCTTATGCTAATTAATGACATATATCCTCTAGGAAATAATGACCTAGCAATTGCTGATGCTTCAACTCAGTATGAACCATTTATTTATGACTACATCACCAAACTAAAAAGTTTTAACTATCAAAGTTACTCATTTATGAATTTTCTAGGTAACCCATCAATGTTTAACTTTGTATATTACCTAGCAAGCCCAATAAACTTAATAGCACTTATTTTTAGTAATTATAAACTAATGTATTTAGCTATTTTAATCTGTAAACTACTTATCGCAAGCATTAGTTCATACTACTTCTTTAGTAAATATAACTCTAAAGGAGCCTTAATCGCTTCAATATGTTACATCTACTCTGGCTGGTTTTTAGCTTATTACTTTAACATAATATGGTTAGACGGTTTTATGATGTTTCCCCTTCTTGTTCTTAGCGTTCAAAATGTCCTAAAAAATAATCCAATAATATACATATTAACTCTAACTTACATCTACATATCTAACTTTTACATTGGTTATATGCTATCTCTATTTGTCCTAGTATATTATTTGTTTAAACTGTTCACAATAAAAGAACCATACTCTTATAAAATCAAAAACTTCTTACACATGATGTTATACACAGCCGTTGTCATTGGCATCTCTTTCTTTCATATTTATAATGTTTATAATATTATTAACAAAACAAAATTAGTTTCATATAACTACACTAATGTCTTACAAATCAAAGACTTTATTAGTGCTCTATTTTCCGGCAACATCAAAGTAAATTACACAGACTCTAGTGACTATGCAAATATTTGTGTAAGTGTCTTTGCACTTATAGGAGCCTTAGCATATTTCTTTAATAAAAATATTAATAAAAAAGAGAAAATTCATAATTTAATTCTGGTAGTAATTATTTTAATCGCATTCTTCACACCACAAATAAATTATGTAATTTCAGGATTCACCACTCCAGCTGGTTTCCCACTAAGATACTCTTTTATTTTTAGTTTTCTCCTAATCTATTTAGCACTTAAAAATTATTCAAAAGAAAATATTAGTATCATTAACTACCCTTTAGCCCTACTATACCTAGGACTACTAATCTATTTTTACTATACAAAATCAGTTGACTTAAACATCTTCATTCTAAACATAATAATGATCATAATTTACTTTGGCTATCTAATCTTTAATAAAAAAAGACTCACTAAAATTATCGTTTCATGCTGCATCATCCTAGAATGCCTTGCCACCATCTGTTTAAATTTAAAAGGAACTAACTACATAACTAAAAGTAACTTCTATGACTCTTCTTATAGTTTTAATTACTTTTCCTCTATGACTTATAAAGAACCACTTAATTTTATTGGAAATTTTGGAATATCTACCGATTTTAAATCAACTGTCCGAAACGCAAATGGAATAATAGCAAGCATTATGGAAAAGAAAATATTTGGAGCAAGCAAAGATATTACATCACTTACTCTTGAAGATGATTTTATTATAAACCGAAATAATTACATATCAAAACTAACTAGCATCGACAATGTATACATCAAAGGAAAATATAATCTTAAAAATGATAATAACCTAGTAACCTACCAAGTTAAAGAAGACGGAACTTATTTCTTTGTTATCCACAATAATCAAAACTATGTCATATGGAATGATAATATCTATATTACAACAAGCGATAGATCCATCTTACCAGCAAACTATCAGGACTATCGCATCTCATCAGATCTTTTCACTTGTCTAATAAGCATGGAACTAAAGAAAGATGATGAAGTAATTGTTTCATATACTGATGATAACTTTCGGGAATTATTTATTGAAAACGAGACACTTACCAAAAAAGTTACTGAAAAATTAAACAAATATGAACTCCAATACGAAATCAAAAAAGATAGTCATCTAAAAGGAACTATTACCTTAGATGATGATATGATTATTTACACAACTATTCCCTATGATAAAGACTGGCAAATCAAACTAGACAATAAAGAAATAGTGCCAATATATCTAGAAGGTGGTCTCATTGGTATTGAAGCAGAACCCGGCACACACACCCTAGAACTAAAATACGATGACACTAAACTTTGGCCCTTTATAATTTCATTAGGAAGTATCGGTATCTTTATAATACTTATAAAAAAACACTACAAGCACTAACCTGTAATGTTTCTAATAAGTATTTTTTATTTTTAAATCTTTATCTGTAACAAGAACTCTAATTGCATCTTCAGCTAAATCAAGTAACCCATTAACTACAAAGAAAAAACCAAGCATCAAAGTCTGAACAGTCGCATTAAAATATAAATTTATACTAGTAAGTATTCCTAGTAACAAAAATAAAGAAAAAGTAACTAAATTAACATAAAACATACCATTTTCCCTATCATGATAATAATCTAACTTAATTAACTTAATAATAGACATAATTCCTACCCAAGATATTAATGTCAAACTAAGAACCATAGGTGCATTATAACCACTAAACTTAAAACCACTAAAAGATGCTAACATACAAGCAACACTAGTATATAATGTTTCTCTATCAGTTCCATTACGAGTAAGAATATACTCAATTAACTTAACACCAGCATAAACTGCAAAAAGCAAATAAAGTAAATTAACTGGCTCATTTACATTAAACCAAGGAAATATAAAAAGTAAAACTCCTAAAAATAATAATACAAATGAAACTATAATACTAATTCTATTCTTTATTTTTCTTTCTTTTCTCTTAAAAATCATCTCAAAGCCTCTTTTCTACTAAAATAATTATAATTTAAAACCATTCATTTTGCAATCTCTTCTTATTTATAATATAATAAAATCAAGAAAGGAGCTTTAAAATGTATTTACTAATTATTCTAGCAATTATTCTTGTTATTATCTTAAGATCTATCAGACAGATTGACGAATATGAAAGAGGCGTAAAATTCCGTCTAGGAAGATACTGCAAAATCGTAAAACCAGGATGGCGTTTAGTTCTACCTATCTTTGAATCTATGAAAAAAGTTGATATTCGTACTAAAGCCGTAGATGTTCCTGAACAAGATGCTATTACAAAAGACAACGTATCAATTAGAATTAATGCAGTATTATATTATAGTATCTTTGATGCATCTAAAGTAATTATCTCCGTAGAAAATTACAAATATGCTGTAAGCCAGCTTGCTCAAACAACCATGAGAAATGCTGTTGGTGCCGTAACCCTAGATGAATTACTTGCACAAAGAGATAAAATTTCTGAAGAAATATGTAAAATAATTGATGAAGCAACTGACCCATGGGGAATCAAAGTAGAAAACGTTGAACTAAAAGACATTGCCCTACCAGAAGAAATGAAAAGAGTTTTAGCTATTGCTGCTGAAGCTGAAAGAGAAAAAGTTGCAGTTATCACTAAAGCCAAAGGTGAAGTTGAAGCATCAGAAAACCTAGCAAAAGCTGCTAAGATAATGGCTACTACTCCAGGAGCTATGCACCTTAGAACTCTATCAACACTAAATGATATTTCTGCTGATAAATCTAATACAATAGTAGTTGCCCTACCAATTGAAATTCTAGAAGCAATCAAAGGAAAAACCGAAAAAAAATAAACTCGCAAGAGTTTTTTTTTATGCTTTATTTCTCATAACTTTTCTAACAATATCTTCATCATTATATAAAAACAAACTATCTTTAACTAATTCAAATTCCAATTTTTTAGAAGCCATGATCTCCCCATCAACATTAACAATCAAATTCTTATCACTAATAATCTTAACGCTCGTTGCTCTAAACTTTTTAACCTCACTATAAGACTCATGATTTCCCTTTAATAAACCAACCATAACTTTAATAAGTCTAAATCTATTCATCTTCTCTATCAAATAAACATCAAAATAATTATCATCAAAAGAAGCTAAAGGTGCAATCTTAAATCCTCCACCATAATATTTACCATTACAAACTGCCACAGACATATACTTATTAACATAAAGTTTACCATCAACATATATCTTTAATAACTTACTCTTATAATGAAAAAAAGTATGAATCAAACCTAAATAATAAGCAGCACCTGTTTTAAACTTACTTTTAATCTTATTTGCATTATTACAAGTTTCAGCATCTATTCCCACGCTAGAAATATTAATAAAATACTTCCCATTAACTTTACCTAAATCAATTTTCTTATTCTTATGTTGATAGTTATTTAAACACCTATAAAAATCATTACCTGACCCAGTTGGAATAATTCCTAGCTTACACTTTCCATAAACTAAACCATTAACGACTTCATTTAAAGTTCCATCTCCACCAACTGAATAAACAATAACTTTTTTATTATCTTTATATCTACTTGCTATCTTCGTAGCTTCTCCCGGACACTTAGTAACCAAAATCTCATAATCTTTATTTTTAAATACTCTCTTAATATTATCCTTAATAACACTATAATCAGTTTTACCACTAGCTGGATTAATTATAAAAACATATTTCATCAAACACCACTACTTAATCTTATCAAATCTATTAGCATCCTCATTATAAATATACTTAACTTGTTTACCACTATCATTATTAACAATATATAATACCTCAACCTCAAACTTTAAAATAACATCATCTTTATCTAAAACTAACTTCTCTGACAAAATATTACCATCACTACTATCAATAAAATATATTGTATTCTTATCTCTTACTAAAGATCTATTCTCCCCTAAAATGATCTCATCAAATGCAAGCTTACTTATCTTTCTATTATCTAACCCAATTAAATACCACTTATCTTGAGTCTTAGCACCAATCTTCCCACTAGATATCTTAATATCATCATACTGAAAATCAATAACTCCTTTACCATTAGAAAGCGAAACTACCCCATACAAACCATTACTCTTAGCACTAATTAAATCATTAGCTACATCAAAATTACTGACAGCATCTTCTTTAATACTACCAAGCTCTTCATAATTTAAATTAACAGTTACATTACCACTTAAATCCATAACCCCATAAAGACTTCCATTATTAACTACAAAATACTTAACAGTACTATCATCTTTAACAAAATATAACTTATCATACTCCTGAGATAACTTACTACCTTTAACTAAATCATACAAGTATATCTTCCCATTATCATTTAAAAGTAGCCTACCATTTACAAAATAATTTTCATAAACACTACACTCACCATTACAATTATAAAAATTTACAATCTTATCATTAGATAATAACATAATTGAATTATTATCAACTTTATAATAATAATTAGTATCCTTCTTATCTTTATTTTTAAATATATAATAAGCAGTATATATTCCAATAACTAATACCACTAAAATTAAAACTACTATAATAATTATCTTCTTGCTTTTTTTCATTTTTTTACCTCTTAAAAAGTATAACATTTTTAAAATCAATTGTCTAACTTACTTTACACTATTTCAAATAGAATATAAAAAGAGATACATTTCACATTTCATAAAATTAAATATTAAACCTCTATTTTGTACGAATTAGTTGCTGTGCCATTTCCTGATGAAATTTTAATATTTGATACTAAAGATATAGAAGGTCGTAAACAATTGTTAACAGATGGAGTAGCAGAATCTAAGTAATATATATTTGTGGTTGGTTTCCTTGTAAATATCCACTAACAGATACTGGAGAGGATACCTAATACTGCTCACTCAAGTAAAAAGACCCATTGTATAAATTCTTAGCTAATTCATCAAACACTGTCTCATCAACCGTTAATAATCCAATTTTTTTCTAAATTACCATTACCATATTTTATATCATTATTGTATCTGCCAATTGGTTTTAATGAAAACCAACTTGTTTAATATCATTTATTTAAATTATTAAGTATTGTACTTAAATTAGTATTTGCATGCGTATCAGCATAAGTACTTGCTACCAAATCTCCATACATTACCTTCTTCACTAAATGATGTTTGATAATCTTTTTGCACTAAGAACATCACTACAAAGATTACTACTATTAGGTGTCTCATTACTATCTGTTACAGTTAAAGTAGACAATCATAAAAAAACCTCTAAATGAGGCTTATATTATCTTTTATTACAAGGATTACAGTCATATACATGACACACTTCATTTTCCTCCATACAAGTATAACAAGGAATATAAGTATGATGATATACATGATGATTAACTACTCTAATATTAATTGGTTGTACATGTTCAATTACATGATTAATTTCTCTATGACTTACTCTTTCACAAGGTTTCTCATAAACTGGAGCACATTTACCATCAGCAAAAGTATTCATCATAGCTGGTTCTTCTTCAAAACATCTAGCATCTTTATACATAAAAAAATACACTATCCTTTCTAGTGTATTTTATGTAACTTATCATAGTATGTTATTACTAAAGCCTATCTTTACTAACTATATCGCATCATCTAAAATTTAAACTAAATTATTTAAAGCAAGATTTAAGTAAGATTTAAGCAAGATAACTATTAACCAAAATAGTTATTTTTTTATCAATATAAACAAAAAAACACTATCGCTAGTGTAATTTTTTAATCTCTTATAAACCAATAAGTCCTGAATTAACAGTACCACCAAGTTTTTCTACAAAATTCTTAATATTCTCATCATTAGTAATATTAACAATAATTTTATTTAAATCATCTTCAGTAAGTTCTGTGTAATCAACAGCGTTTGTAAGACTTGGAATACTTAAAGCAGCCTTATTTTCTTTAATATTAAGCTTAGCATTAAGACTACCAAAACTATTAGAACTATAAGTAAAATCTATCATTGTTTCAGTAACTTTGATAACAAAACTATGATTTAACTCACCAGTTTCATCTAAATCTAATTTCATATCTATTGTTATACTCTTACCATTTACAGTTACATCACCATTTAAAATATCTTTTTTAGTACCATCATCAGCAAATGCAAAATTATATTTATTATCGTTTACTTTAGTAATACCAAATATTTTAACATCTTCAAAATTTAATAATTCAGCTTTAAGCACATTGCCACGATTATCAGTATATAAATAAACTTTTACTTCTATTTCCTTAGCATCAGAATCTTTAATTTCTTCTTCTAAATAACTAATCTCTTCATTTAAGCTATCTTTAACATTAACAGTTCCATCATTATACTCATCAGAAATATTTTCTAAAGCACTAATAAATTCATCATTATTTAAACTAGTAAGGACATCTTTCTTAATAGTATTAAATGTTTTTTCATCTAATAACAAACTATGTTTAACAGTTTTTACATCTTTACCATCAACTGATACTGTTGCATCTTCACTCTTAAAATATTCTTCTTTGAAAGAACTCTTAAGAGCAGTTTCAAACTGACTTATGATAGTCTTTACATCATTAATATTCTTAGTAGAATATGTATCAAATATTTTATCATATTCATCATCTAATGCCATTTTAATAGGTTTATCATAAAGCTTAGCTAAATCAAAATAAACATTCTTATTTTGAGCATACATATTTACATTTATTAACTCTTTATCACTATCTAAAATAGTAATACTATTACTCATTTCTTTCTTATCAAAATCAGTAGCAAGCTTTCCCTTAAACATAATATCATTAATAAAAGAATAATCAGACTTATTTGCAACATCATCTTTCAAATCTAAATTAAATTTTAAATCATATTCTAGATTAGTTTTCTCCTTCGTTTCATCTAATATTGTGAACATTTCCTTTTTCATATAACTTATTGTACTATCAAAAACTTGTTTAGAGTTTACACTTTTACCAAAGTAAAAATAATAACCACAACCTGCAAGTGCTAGAAGTACAACTACCAAAACCGCAATTAGCCCCTTTTTCATTTTTACCACACTTCCTTCTACTATTAAGTATATACTAAAAGTCAAAAAAAAGATAGCAAAAATTTTAAAAAGGCATTTTAAAATTTCCACTACTCATTTTTTTCATCATATCTTTCATTGTATCAAATTGTTTTAATAAACGATTAACTTCTTCCACGCTTCTACCAGATCCTTTAGCTATTCTTATCTTACGGCTAGCTTTTAATACCTCAGGATGCTTTCTTTCATAAGGCGTCATTGATAAAACTATTGCTTCAACATGTGCCATATCCTTTGGATTAATATTTATATTATTAAGTCCCATATTTCTAGCTCCAGGTAGCATCTTCAAGATATTTTCAAGAGGTCCAAGCTTTCTTATTTGTTTCATATTAGTAAGAAAATCTTCTAAATCATAATTTCCCTTTTTCATCTTCTTAGCTAAATTTTCTGCTTCGCCTTCATCAATAACACTAGAAGCTTTTTCCGCTATGGATAAAATATCTCCCATATCTAAAATACGCTCTGCCATTCTAACAGGATAAAACTCAGATAAACCATCTAACTTTTCTGAATCACCAACAAACTTAATTGGAATATTCGTTAAATGTCTAACAGATAAAGCAACACCACCCTTAGTATTACCATCCATCTTAGTAAGAATTGCCCCAGTAAGCGGTAATTTATTATTAAATCCATTAATTACATTAATTGCATCTTGCCCCATCATAGCATCAATAACTAAAAGTATCTCATCAGGCTTTACTATATCTTTTATATCAGCAAGTTCTTGCATTAAATCTTCATCTATATGTAGTCTACCAGCAGTATCTATAATTACATAATCAAAATTATTAGTTTTAGCATACTCTAAAGCCTCTTTAACTATCTCTCTTGGATCAATCTTCCCTTTATTAAACACTGGAATATTTAAACTTTTACCAACTTCACAAAGCTGGTCAATAGCAGCAGGTCTATAAACATCACAAGCAACAAGTAAAGGCTTCTTACTATGTTTCTTTCTAACTAAATTAGCTATCTTACCACAAGTAGTAGTCTTACCTGAACCTTGAAGACCTACAAGCATAATAGAACAAAACGCTTTATCAGTAACAAGGGGTGTATACTCTTCACCTAGCAAACTAATAAGTTCATCTTTAACAAGCTTAATAAAAACCTCATCAGGCTTTAAACTCTTACCAACATCCATTCCTAAAGCCTTATCTTTAACTGACTTAGTAAACTCTTTAACTACATCATAATTAACATCAGCTTCTAACAAAGCCATTTTAATTTCACGAATAGCATCACCAATATTATCCTCAGTAATTCTACCCATTCCTTTAATATTTTTTATTGCATTACTAATACGGTCTCCCATATATTCAAACATAATTAATCACCAATAATATTATACATAAAAAAAGCCCTTAAATAAAGGCCATTTACATAATTAATAAGAAAATACTAGTTCATGACAACTTTATATGGATTGGTAGCAGTTCCATTTCCTGATGAAATAGCAATACTAGAAGTAAGTGCTATTACGGGTCTAATACCACCATTATAGTTAACATGATATGGAATCAATGTTCCATCAGAAACACCGACAACATAAGCACCTGGTAAAAAATCTTCTGTTCCATTAGTTAGATATAGAGCCGGAGACAATCCCATCCACATATTAGCCGTGGCATTTTGCCTTAAATAATACGTTGGTGAATCAGTAAGTGCAACGCCACCAGCAAAAGTAATTTCCTCGCCAGTAAGTATGCCAACCTTCCCATATTTTTTTAATGCGCCATTGCCATATTCTGTATCAACAACTGTAAATTTTGATAAATTATTTGTTGAACAATTAAAATCTAGAACTTCATCTGCAAAAAGTAGATTTTGTATCAAATTATAATAATTTGTATTGTCTCCATAACCAAAATTATTTCCAATGGTAATATTTAATGGATTAATAAAGGTATTAGAAATAACGCTTTTATCATTACACCATATTGTATCTGCTAAATGGCTTTCATTAAAACCAGATAGCTTAGAAAGTACATTCGTATACCATTTATTTAAATTCGTTAATACCGTACTTGGATTAGTATTAACATGCGTTTCTTCATAACTACTAGAACCTGGTGTTCCATACATAAAACCAACATAAGCATTATCATTGTACTTATCATTATAATGCGATAGATAGTTACTACCATCATATCTTGCAAAAGCCAAGTCATCACCTGTTACATTACATGGCGTACTACTTGCTGGTGTATTATTTGTACTAGTTAATCCATTGTAATTATAAAGTATTAATTTAATTGAGCCATCACCAGTAACACGCACTATTCGCCAGCACATATTTGCGTACTCAACAAAATTATTTTCTACTGTGCCTCTAAAATAATATGTAGTACCATAATCATCATCATCACTAGCTAATATTTTTTCTGAAGATGTCGACACAGCTATGCCAGGAACTGTCACTGGTTTCATTATTGAATTATCTCTTTTAATTGCTCCTAGTAACGTATTAGCACTAGCATTTTTCCAACCATTAGGTGATACCATATCAATTTCATCAGTTGTTATCTCAATCTTTGCTCCAAACACTTTGTTTTTATCTACATCCTGAACAACATGGTTATCAGGAAAATAGATATCAAATGAGTAGGTGTGTATCATGTTTTCTCCTGACATAAAATATCCACTACCTAACATAATTCCAGTTGTATTTGCTCCTGTTGGTATATCTTTCCAAGTATCAATATTTACTACTTTTCCATTATCATTTGCTTCTTTGCTACCAATTAAAGTATATTTTAAAGTTCCACTAGAAAACTGATTTTGAGGTATTATCAATTTTATATTATATGGCATCATAGTTGATGTAGTAGTATTTGTTCCTGTTAGTGTAAAGGTTTTTGTTCCTACTGGAGTATACTCACTTTGATCACAGTAATATGCTCCTGTTTGTTTAGTGCATTCATTGTTTGCTGGTGTTGGTTGTACATTCTCTGCTATTTGAACACTATTAGTATTTGCAAACTTTATCTTTAACTGCCCAGCTCCAACTTTTAAAGTTGCTTCTGTTTCTCCACTACTCATACTTGCCGTAAAATAAGCATAAGCTCCACCAATTAACATTATTATAGAAATAACCAACAAAGTTATTATATAAGTCGTATTACTTTTCGTATCCATTTGTTTACCACCTATTTTCTTCTTTTATTATATAACACCCCCTACCCCAGCGTCAAATATGAATTTGGAAAACTTTTGACGAGAAGTTACTTCAAGAAATTTCCAAACTTAACTTCTCTCCAAATAAAAAAACTCTGCCTTCTCTAAGACAAAGTTTCATCTTTATTTTTCTTTTTTCTATTTTCTTTAACTTCCTCTAGCTTCTCACTAATCTTCTCTAATTTATTTTTATTCTTAACTAGAACAAGTATCAAAGTTAAAAACAATCCTAAAGAGACAGTAGCTAATCCGTAAATCAGATATTTACTTACCTTGGCATCCTCTATCTCTTCTTCATATTTATCAACATCAAAACTAATTACTGTACCATTCTTCTTATCGTATCTATAATAGTCTTCTTTACCATCCTCTAAATTTTTAGCATACACTAAAATAATATCATCTTTCTTATAAACATCTACTTCTTCCTCATTAATTAGCTCTTTTCCTTTAGTAAATCCTTTAGGTATATCTTTACTTTCCAAAAATACTAATGAAAGTCTTTTAGTCAAATATTCATTAAATTTAGCATACTTACCATCATCATAAATGAATAGACTAATAATTCCTGCTTCATCTTTTAAACCTACTAAAGTATATCCTGCACTTTCACTAACAAAAGCAGGTATATCATATTCACCAATTTTTACCGTAGTAGCTTCAAATAATTCCGGCTTTTCTAAATTCTTAGCTTCCTTTACAACCGTATACTTAGTATCACTTACACTTACTTCAATTGGATTTTGATCAAGTACATTAACTTTTACTTTATAAGAATTACTAACTCCGGTTTCACTAGTAACAACTATCTCAAACTCATTTAACCCTTCTGAAACATTTTTTTCACCTGTTCCACTAATAGTAGAATAACTATCTTCCTTAGTAGCATTAATAGTAATCTTTTCCACAGTAGAAGGTACACTAACACTATACTCATTTATACTTTTATCAAACTTCGGACTAATCTCATAACCTACAACCTCTAAAGATTTAAGATTATTATTTTTAGATTTTTCCCTAGGTGCTACAACTTTAACACTCTTATTACCTGATACATTAATAGGTGCTCCATCTTCACCACTTATATCCCCACTAAGAGTAAAATTTATAGTTCCAATACTAGTTGCCTTACAAGTTACTGTAAAAGTCTTAGTAGTATTCTTTCCATTTTCCGTAGCATCAGCAAATTTTTGCGTACATCCACTAGTCGCTCCACTAGAAGCAATTTTAATATTCCAAGCTGCTGTCCCACTTACTTTAACACTAGCAGTTACTTTAGAACCATTTTCTACACTTGATTTATTTACTGATAAACTAGCACTTGCCTTAGCACTAACTCCCATAATATTTAAACCAAATAATAAAAATAGTATGCCAAAATATTTAATCTTTTTCACTTTATCACCCTTCTTCATTAATGACTTAATAGATACTGTCTTAATTTAAGTAAATCAGCTGAATTTATTGTATCATTATTAGCAAGCTTGCAAGCTTCTTTAAACGCACCTGAAAGTACATTAGTTTCTAATAAATGTTGTCTTAATTTAAGTAAATCAGCAGAGTTAATTACTCCATCACCATTAGTATCTCCTTTTAAAACATATACAAATCTTTCATTTTTATTCCCTTTAGATAATTCCATTATTGTTCCTGTACCAACAAAACTAGAACTCTCTAACACATCACCATTAGTATTTTTTACAGTAATGTTAGCATTACCACCAATTTTATTAATAACATCAATTACTTTAGTATAAACATCATAACCAGTGATATAACCATTAGTCTTAGAAACACTTAAAAGCTCTAAAAAGTTTACATTTTCTTCAGGTGTATTATCATCTTGACCTGGATTAGGAATTGGTGTTGGATTTACTGTTCCACCATTATTTTTACCCTTACCACCATTAGCAAACACGAGCCCTGCTAAAGCTGGATTAGATTCACTGCTACTTGCTCCTATGCTAAAAAAATTATATAAACCACTATAAGTATATCCTTCATAAGTAAACTCAGCTCCATTAGTAACATTAGATATTTTAGTTCCAACCTCTTGTCTAGACAAACTAGCTAAATAAAGTGCTGAAACCTTAGCATATCTACCTGCTTCTAAAAAAAGTAAAGAATAAAGTTTATTACTAATTGGCTCAATATTATCCATAAACGTTCCTGAAAGAACTCCTTTAATTAGACTTTCATCAATCTCCTTAAATCCTAAATTTTCAAACATAAATATATAAGTTTCATTTAAGAAATTACGAGGATCTAAGAAAAATGCCACAGCCTCTCTTGTAGAAACGCACCATCCTTTTTCTGTAACTGTATAAGGCTCTCCACATAATCCTGAAGAAATCTCTATACTACTTATTCTATTTTCCGTAGTAACCCCTTCATTAAAATCATAATTAGTCTTCATTGGTGTAAATGTCCAATTACTATGAATACTATGAATATATCTTAGATAAGGTTTATAACTATCAGGAAAACCATCTAAAGTTTTTTCAAACTCTTCATCAATAATATCATCATTTCTCTTTAAATCTATTTTCTTAATACTACTATCATACGTACTATCCGGCATATTCTCAAAATATGGAATTACAAAATCATAAGCTTCATCTAATTTCCCATTTGCTTTTAAAGAATTATATGTACTTACTGCTTCACTAGAAGGTGCTCTTAAATTATACATATATTCATGGTTAAACTGCGGATAATATGACTCAGGATTAACATTAAACTTCTTCAAATAAGATGTATACTGTCCTTTAGCTATATAACCACTACTAATAAACAATGCCCCACCTCTAATAGCCTTTTCAGGACTATTCCAAGGTCTTTCATAAGTAGTATTTAACTCTCCTACTATTCCAACTAAAGAAGAACAAACATAACCATACTCTCCATTATAATAAATATAAAACCAAGGATTTCCACAACCATTACCTGATGGTGTATCTTGATTAATTATCTCAAACTCAGTTCCCTTAGGTATTTCCATTATTTTTTTTACTGAACTAGCTGTAGATGGTTTTTCTCTCATCGTAACTTGACTTTTAACATAACCAGTATCAGCATAAGTATTTAATAAAAATAAACATGACAAAAAGACAGTTAATAAAAAATACAATTTTTTCATCATATCACCTACTACTCTGATATAAGTATAACATTTTCTGACATATTTTTTAATAGCCATAAACAAAGTTTTGACAAAGAACTGTAAAAAAAATAGATCATAAGACCCATTTTTAAAGGGTTGTATAATTTTTAGTGTGTGTAATGTGTAAAACATTATATACACTTTTT
>URUT01000007.1 GCA_900551105.1 uncultured Mycoplasmatota bacterium | reverse complement strand
GTATAACTTTTCTCAGTTTGATTATCTACCTCAATAGTAAATGTTAAAGTTCCATCAGCCCAAACCATTTTATTAGCACTCTTAGTAACAGTTAATCCACTAATTAAACTAACAACTAAAACCTCAAAATTTATAAAAGTAGGCACAACATTATACTCCCCAAGTACACTCACAGTATTATTTAACTTAGTCTCCATAATTTATACCTAATATATTTTATTATTAATCAAAAAAATGTTAAACTAAATTAAAATTAATTCAAAATAATGTTATAATACTAATAGTGAATAATATGAAAAAAAGAAAAATAAAAATTAAATGGGGAAATCTAACAATCTTACTAATAATTTTAATATGTACAGCAATATTTATAATTTCAATCGCAAACATCTTAAAATGGACAATTGACAACAAGAAAACTGATAAACAGACAGAAATAATTACTAATATTAAAGTTATTGAAGAAGTAACCGATGATGAGAACACAGAAATAATTGAGCAGCCAATAACCATAGATAAAAATGCTCCATACTGGAACTTTATAAAAATGAACTTAATAGATGCCGATTTTAACGAACTAAAACAAATCAACAAAGAGGTTCGAGGATGGATCCAAGTTAATGGTACAAACATCAATTATCCTTATGTCCAAGCAAGTGATAATGACTTTTATCTAAATCACTCCTTTGACAAATCATCAAATGGCGCTGGCTGGATTTTCATGGATTATCGCAATAATCCACAAGAATTTGACAAGAATACTATAATTTATGGCCATGGCCGAAGCAACACATCAATGTTTGGTACCCTAAAAAACATTTTAAAAAGTTCATGGTTCAAAGACAGTAATAACTATGTTATAAAACTAGCAACGGAGCAAGAAAACTCATTATGGGAAGTGTTTAGTGTCTACAAAATTCCAACAACCAGTGATTACCTACAAATCAAATTTTCTTCAGATGAAGAATTTCAAAACTTTGCAAATAAATTAATTGAACGAAGTGCTTATAACTTTAATACCCCAGTAAATAGTACTGATAAAATTATTACTCTTTCAACCTGTTGGAATGATGAAGAAAAAGTTGTTATGCACGCTAAACTAATAAAAAACCAAAAAAAGAGCAATTAGTCCCCAAAAACTAATTGCTTTTAAATTAAAATAATATAACCAAGCATAAATACAAATATATTATTAAGTAAATTAACTATATTATTATCAACAAAACTAAGTCCATATATCAGCTTAGCACTTTTACCACAATGAACCTTTTCTTCTATATTTTTTTTACAAACTACACATTTAAACTTTCCTTGAATAGTTGCCCCTAAAAAACTATCAACCAATGAGCCAAATAATCCCAAAAAAGCTATAACTAATAGTATATAAAAAGATTTAAAATAAAGAAAACCAACACCGCCAATAAAAAGCCCGCCAACTAAAGATGCTCCGATTCCTAAAAGTGAAATAGCACCGCTCTCTCCAGTACTCGCTCTTTTAAAAGTTTTAATATTAATTGGTTTTTTCTTAGATAAACTACCAATACTACTTGCCAAAGTATCGGCTAAACTAGAGGCTATTACCGCATAGTAAAGTGCCAAATAACCATCGTTTTTATATATTCTAAAGAAAACTAAAGTTAAAGTAGCAACAAAAACATTACAAATAATCTGCCATAAAGTTCTTGTTTCATCGTTTTTAGACTTCTTTAATTTATCACTTAATATTGTTAAAACGAAAGTCCCCGCAAGCGCCACAAAGGCATAAATTCCACCAATAAAAGTTATTATAACTCCCATAAGATATGCTGCTATAATCCCTGGAATTGTAACTTTTTTCTTAATCAAAGCAAATAAAGCAAACACTAATGGTAATAAAAAAGCTAAATACATTTAAACCACTTCCAATAAATACACCAGCAAAGAAACTCCAAGCGGCACAAATAAATTATCTAACCCCTTCTTATCAAACAATTCCAGTAGTGCCGATACTATACTAACAACAAACATTTCAAAAACACTAAACTCTAATTTAAAAATATAATTAAAAATTAAAATCCCCATAAGTGAAAATCCAAACACTGTCGCTGTCCCACTAACTGTCTTATTACTATATATTTTTCTAGAACGCAAAAATCCAGATACTAAAGGAGCAAATCCATCTCCAAACGCCATACAAAAAAGGCCAATCCCAAAAGCTGGATAAAAACCAGGCACAAAATGCGTAATCAAAGCCATAATAAACACACTTATCGGATAATAAATTGTTCCTAAATTGCCTGAACCATCTTCCATCGCTTTAAATAACCCAAACTTATAAGACAAAATATTTATAATAATAAATGATATTGGTGGAATAATTATATGTATACTAGTTCCAAAATAATAATACATAATGACATAACAAAAAGAAGTACTAATATGAATAAACTTTTTTGTAAAAATTGTTCTTAACTTAAATACCTTAGAACATATTGAAGATATTCCTAATATCAAAAGAAGATAACCGTAAATTAATATATATCCTTTTAAAATCATAATGCAACACTAGAACCTATTCCTAAAGGTAACCCAATTAAATAACATAAAACAATAATTACTATCCACATTAAGCTAGCATAAGCACTATAAGGCATTAAATACTTTATATTTCCCCATACACCATCACGGTCAGTAGATGTACTATATAACTCCATAAAAGACAAATAAATTACAAAATAAGCCATAAGCGGCGTTAGAGCATAAGTAAAACATTCACCTGCTCTAAATGTGAGCTGTGCAAATTCTGGACTAATTCCCGCATTCATAAATGCAGGCACCACACTACCACTTAAAATTGACCACTTTAATGTGCTAGAAGGCACAACCAAAGTACAAATAGCACTAACAAATAATGTAAGTAGAATCAAAGGAACCCCTGTAAAATTAGCATTATTAATCAAACTAGCTAAATAAGCAGTTACCACAGTACCAATATTACTCTTCTTAAATATAAAAATTAAAGCTGAAGCAAAAAATATTAAAACTAATACCTTACCAATATAATCTAAAGAATAACTAAAGCCATTACAAAGATCTTTAACATTCTTAATCGTTTTATTATAAGCACCATACACTAATCCCAAAATTACAAATAATAAAGTTACAACAAATACAAAACCATGATTGAAAAATGAATTATAACCAAATAACTTATCAATATATAGTTCTTGTGAATAATCAAGTAGATTTCCACCAAGTGGTGCATTAGGAATAATATTATAAATAAATATTAATAGATAAATTAACCCAGCAATTAAAGAAATGGTTAAAGCTTTTCTTTCAGTTTTTGTAAAATAATCTTCTTCTTCATCAAGTAAAGCATACTTGCCAAGCTTCGGAACAACCACTTTCTCTGTAACGCTTGTAACAATACCAGCAAGAATAAGTGCTGCTACAAACATAACCAAAACATAAGAAAATGTTCCTATGCTATAATCTGGAGAAAGTAATCTAGCAGCAAGTTCAGTATAACCTAGAAGTGCCGAGTCAATCGAATTCATAAAGATATTTATACCAATACCACAAGATAAACTAGCAAACGCGCATATAATACCTGCTTTAGGATGTCTCTTTCCATACTTAAAAAGCAACGCTGCCAAAGGAATTAAAACAATATAACTTAAATCTCCACCAATACTAGCAAGTATACAAATAAGTGATAATGTAAAAGTAACAACTTTTTTACTTACCCTCTTTGTAAGCACATAGAAAAAACTATCCAAAAATCCACTTTTATCCATAACCCCAAAACCAATTAAAGTTATAATTAACATAGATAACGGCGTAAAAGATGCAAAACTAGATACCGCATTACTAAAAATATACTTTAAACCTCTTAAACTAAATAAGTTCTCCACATGTACTAATTCTTTTACATAAGTCCCCGTATTAGACACTCTATTATAAGTTGCACTAGCATTAAATAATGATAATATTCCACTTAAAACAATTGTCACTAAAATTAGCAAACAAAAAGTCATTATTGGATGTAACATAACCTTCTGATATTTTCTCTTAATTTTCATTAATTATTCTCCTTTGTTTCTTTTCAAACTCAAGTCTATCCATCATTATTTCATGATTGCAGTTAATACATTTAAGTTTAATATCTACGCCACTTCTTGTAATAACCCACTCATTTGTTCCACACGCATGAGGTTTTTTCATTATTACTTTATCTCCAACTTTATATTTTACTTCCATTATGCACCTCTATCTGATTATAAGGAATCTTTATATTATTTTTATCATAAGCTTCCTTAATTAAAGTAAGAGCAGCTCTCCTAACTCGGTACTCACTGCCTTGTTTACATTTTATTGTAATTAAATATTTAACTGCTGAATCCCCAAGATCATCAATACCTAAATAATTACATTCCTTGCTATCAACATCAGCTAGTTCCCCTAATTTTTCTAAAACACTCAAAAGCACTTTCTTTACCTTTTCTTCACTTGCTTCATAAGCAGTCGGTACTCTTAAATAAATCACGTGTCTTTCCTGACTAATATTTACAATTTTATCAATATTACGATTGGCTATATTTAAAACATTGCCATTAAAATCTTTGATTTTTGTACTTTTCAAACCAAAAGATGTAATTATCCCAGTAAAATCTCCATATTTAACATAATCACCTACAACATAGTAATTATCCATAATAATATTTATTCCTGAAATAATATCTTTAAGAGCATCTTGTAAAGCTAACCCAATTACCACACTAGCTATTCCAAGTCCAGCAATAATTGAAGAAGTATTAACCCCATAAATATTTAAAATCATCAAAATAGCAAAAATTAAACAAACGTATTTAGTAATATTTTGAAATAAAAGAATTACTGTTTTTCTCTTTTTACGTTCATACTCCGTCTTACCTCTAATAGTCGCTTTATTTAATACAATAGAAATAACACTATAAATAAATATTGATCCTAAAATAACAATTATTGGACCATAAAATTTAACAGATTCAGCAAACTCAATTATTTCCACTATTCATCACTCACATCAATATTTAATATTTCTAAAATTCTTCCCAAATCTCCTTCACTATCAAAAGGAATTACGATTTTATTCTTATTAATTTGAACCTTAGTTCCAATTTTATCTCTCATAACACTTTCATAAATTGAAAATCTAAGTGGTTTTACTTTATTTCTAGTTATTGGTTGCTTCTTTGAAATAGCCCCAATTGAACATAACTTTTCTAACTCTCTTACAGATATGTCGTCAGAAACAACTCTTTCCGCAAGCGTTAAAATTAAATCGTCATCTTCTAATTTAGAAAGAACTCGCGCATGACTCATAGAAATTTTTCCTCTATTAATCTGCTCTATTACACTCTTTGGTAATCTAAGTAATCCCAATAAATTAGTAATATAACTTCTACTCTTTCCAAACTTTTTAGCTATCTCATCTTGAGTCAAACCAGTATGATTTATATAGTTTTGAAAACCTACGGCAAGCTCTACTGGGGACAAATCTTCTCTTTGAATATTCTCTAAAATAGCAATATCCATCATTTGTTCATCAGTAAAATCTTTAACGATAGCTGGAATCGTCTTAACTCCAGCAATTACACTAGCCTTTGTTCTTCTTTCACCAGCCACTAACTCATAACCGTGAATACTTTTCTTAACAATTATTGGTTCAATAACCCCATGTTCTTTAATTGATTCAGCAAGTTCATTTAAAGCATCTTCATCAAAATGTTCTCTTGGCTGATATGGATTACTTCTAATTTCACTAACGGGAATTTGTTTAATATCATTTTCACTTGTAGACTCAACAATATTTTGTTCAATCTTATCAAAATTAATTTGTTCACTATTAAATAGCTGTTCTAATCCCTTTCCTAAAGCTTTTCTCTTATTTTCCATCTCTCTCAATAACCTCCTTGGCTAAATTACTATAAGCCTCAGCTGCTCTACTAGTTGGATCATACTCATTTATAGGTTCTCCATGACTTGGCGCTTCTACCAATCTAATTAAACGAGGAATTATTGTATTAAAAACTTTATCTTTAAAAAACTTTCTAACTTCTTCAACAACCTCTAACCCTAGATTAGTTCTTGAATCTAATAATGTTAATAAAACTCCCTCTATTTTTAACTCTGGATTAAGCCTAGTTTGAGTCATTATAATCGTATTTAAAAGCTGAGTAATTCCTTCCAAAGCAAAAAACTCACATTGCACTGGTATAATAACACTATCACTAGCAACAAGTGCATTAGTTGTAAGTAAACCTAAAGAAGGAGGACAATCAATAATAATATAATCATAATTTTCTTTAACTTCTAAAAGCGCATTTCTAAGTTGCTCATTCTTCTTAAACTGAGCATCCTGATAACCTTTTTCCATAAGCTCAATATCAATACCAGCTAAATTTATTGTTGCTGGAATAATTGATAAATTAGTAAACCCAGTCTTTCTAATTGCTTTCTTAACCTCACAAGACCCATTAAGCACATCATAAACACTATAATTAATATTTCCCTTATTAACCCCAAGTCCAGTTGTCGCATTTCCCTGAGGATCCAAATCTATAATAAGAGTTTTCATGCTTAATTTACCCAATGATGCCGCAAGATTAATACTTGTTGTTGTTTTACCTACTCCACCCTTTTGATTAACTAAAGATATAACTTTTGTCATATTATCATCACTGCCTTCTTTACTTCTATAAAATATTCTATCATATATAATGATATTTGTCTAAAGAAAAAACACTTATTTTTTAAGTGTTATCATCTTACTAATATTCCCCTTATCATCCATAATCCACAAATAATAATGCTTACTAACAATTACTTTTTCTTCAACATGATTATCCTCTATTTTCTTAAAACAAATTGAAGTTTCTTTTGGATCACTTTTAGTACTTTTTAAACAATAATAACTAGCACTACTATTAAAAGTAAGAACATTACCATCCAGTTCTATATCACTAATCATTTTATCAACATCTTTAACCGCTGTCGCATAATACCCATCATTCTTCTTATCATAAAATAACTTAAATGATCCAGCAATAAACACTCCTAAAATAAATATTGCTGTAATAATATAATAATCACGAAGTCTACTTCTCATTAACATCACCCCTATAATCTTTAAAAAATTTATTATAAACTGGTTTTAATAATTCACCAACCAAAAACATTATTAAAGCTGCACATATTACTACTAAAATATTTTTTAAACCCAATCCTGTAACAATAAAATACTTAGAAAGCGGCGTTGTTAATATAAGTATCTGAACAAAAAGAATTATAAGCATTCCAATATTTAAATACTTATTATCAAAAAAACTCTTATTTATCACATTTCTTTTAGGATTTTTACAACTAAAAGCAAACAATAACTCATGAGCTATTAAGAATATGAACATCAAACTTCCTGCCGCATTTACTCCAAGACTCTTAGAATAATAAATAAAGAATCCCATCATCAAAACTGATTTTAAAAATGCTCCAATAAATATTTTACTAATTAAAAATGGTGTCATAAAGTTGCTTTGCATATATACTCTATTATCATTATCATAATCTTTCTCATAAGCTAACATTATCGCTGGAATTGAATCTGTAACTAAATTAAGCCAAAGAAGCTGTATTGTCGTAAACATTTCAACATTCATAATCATAGAAACAAATACTAAAATTACTTCAATAATATTTCCCGCAAGCAAATACAATATGACTTTTTTAATATTACTAGTAATTCTTCTTCCTTCCACCGCACCATCAACTATGGTTGCAAATGAATCATCTAATAAAATACAATCAGCAACATTTTTTACAACCTCTGTACCAGTAATTCCCATACCAATACCAATATCAGCTTGTAAGATAGCTGGAGCATCATTAACTCCATCACCCGTCATTGCTACAACATTATTCTCTCTCTGTAATTCATTAACAATTTTTAACTTAGTATTAGGTGATACTCTTGCATAAACGCTATACTTATTAACCGCTAACGCAAGCTCATCATCACTTAAATCATCAATATCCTTACCTAAAATAGCTTCTTTATCATTACTAATAATTCCAACTGTTTTACCAATCGCAATAGCTGTATTTAAACTATCCCCCGTAATCATAATTGGTCTTATTCCAAACTTTTTACAAGAATCTATGGCAAAACCTACATCATTTCTTGGTGGATCCATCATTCCCATAAGTCCAATAAAAATCATATCTTCTTCTGCATTATCAACCGAATATGCAAATGCTAATATTCTAAGTGACTTTTGAGCTGCCTCCTCCTCAGCATCTTTTATCTTTTTAATTACTGAATCATCAAGCTTTAAAACTTTACCATTTAATAAATAACTCTTACACTTCTTTAAGACCGAATCTAAACTACCCTTAGTATAAAATTTCAAATCTTCACCATGACGAACCAAAACACTCATCATTTTTCTCTCAGAATCAAAAGGATGTTCTAATACTCTTTCATAATCACTTACACTAGTTTGTTTGTCCTCCAAATATTTATAAATAGCAATCTCGGTCTCATCACCCAAATATTTTCCATTAGAACAAATAACATTATTACATAACACTGCACATTTTACCAATTTATTATCTGAAGATACATCACTCTTTTCTTCATTATCATAAAACAAATACTTAATTTCCATCTTATTTTGGGTAATAGTGCCTGTTTTATCAGAACAAATTACATTTGCAGACCCCAGCGTTTCAACACTGGCTATCTTTCTAATAATAACATTCTTCTTCGCCATGCTAGTCATACCAATAGATAGAATAATAGTTATAACTGAAGAAAGCCCCTCCGGAATAGCTGCAACTGCTAAAGAAATTGATAACATTAGTACATCAAGAAAATCATTTTTAAGAATAAACCCAACAATCATCATTAAAAGAATAATAAAAACAATTATATAAGATAACACTTTACTCAAATGATTTATTCTCTTTTGTAGTGGCGTTATGTCCTTTTCTTTATTTAACAAACTATCCGCAATTAAGCCAAGTTCGGTATCCATTCCAGTCGCAGTTACAATATAAAAAGCATGACCATTTAAAACATTGCAGCCAGCAAATACCATATTCTTTCTAGCATATAGTTCAGTAGTCTCCGAAATATCGCAAACTTCTTTTTTTATTCCCTTTGATTCACCAGTTAATGTCGCCTCACTTATCGCTAAATCATTTTCACGAATGAGTCTTCCATCAGCAGCAACATAATCTCCAGCTTCTATCTCAACAATATCGCCAGTAACCAAATCTTCAGCATTAATTTTTACCTTCTTGCCATCTCTTAACACATAACAAAAAGTTGTAAACATCTTATTTAACTCACTGATTGACTCATCAGCCTTTTTCTCTTGTATAAATGACAAAATAGCATTAATAAAAACAATTACTAAAATGATAATCGTATCAACATAAGACTCATTAGAAATATATGAAATAACCGCTGAAAATAAAGAAGCAATTAAAAGCAAAATAACCATAGTGTCTTTAAACTGTGACAAAAACATCAAAACAAGAGACTGTTTTTTTGGTTCTTTTAACTTATTTTTTCCATTTTTATCTAATCTATTTAAAGCTTCATTACTAGATAGTCCTTTTTCAAAACTCTCGTAATATTCAAAAACCTCCTGTAAACTTTTCTTATAAACGTCTTTCATAAAACACATCCTTTACAATACAAATGATAAACCAAGCATAATTAATAATAAAATAAATAGAAATATCAATACAACAAGAAATACCCTAACAAATAAAAACGAAAAAACAAACTGTCTTCTTAGTCCACAATATGAACAGTACTTGCTATGTTTTACTAATTTCTTTCCACAATTATGACATCTCATTATAATGCTCCTTTTATATAATAAACTATCCGTAAACTATCACTATCAGCATCTTCCCTATTAACAAAATAGTCATGAACTGCCTCAGCAATTACCTCACTATAATTACCTAAGTTAAAAGATTCAGCCGCATATTCTGACATATTAACTTCACTAATATTTAAATTATCCAGTATCCCTTTCGCAAAATATTCATTCAAAAACAAATTTTCAAAATCAGCAAACTCTATCATATTATCTTCATTAACATATAAAAACGAATTATTACCAAAACTTGATAAAGCATAGTAATATAGTAAATAATGTCCTAATTCATGAGCTACCAATGACTCCCAAGAAGCATTCCTAACATACCACTGGCTCCTTATATTATAACTATTCATGATATCTTTATTCAAAAAGAAATAACTATTAAGCAAAATCTCTGTCTTATTAACAAGTTTATCCGAATTCTTTAAAATATTATTAAACGGATTAAAAACTGCTATAAAATCATTATCATCATCAGAATTTGTAAGTGTTAAATTAGTTAGTCTATTTAAAGTATTTGGAAATAATCCATCATAAACATCTAAAACATTAAAAATTTTTTCTGATGTTTCTAAATCTAAATCACATAAATTAATATTCATAATACCGTATTTTTCTTCGTAAGCCACCTGTTTTCTAGATAATTCTTCATCATAAACACACTTCCAAGATTGATTACTAGTATCTTTTTTTATTAAACTTTTTGCCTCTAATTCTGAATCTATTTCATCTTCATATAAAATATTATTATCCAGTAAAGTTCTATAATAGCCGTGCTTGTAATAAAAATATTTTTGATTTAAATAAGCAAAAGGTCTAAATAAATCCATTTGTCTATACGCAACTAAACCAGCACCTATCGTAAGTATAATTACACATAAAGAAAAATACATACCAATTCTTTTCCTAAGAGCAAAACCAGCACCCTTAAATAACTCCTGATTATGAGGATCTTTAAAAAACATAAATCCCTTAGCAGTCACTTGTCCACAATAAGGGCAAAAATTATGTTCATAATCTATTATTTGTCCACATTTTTCGCATTTATATTTCATATTGTTCTCCTCTATTATAATTAGTATAACAAAAAAGAACTCTATTTTAAAGAGTTCTCTGCATCTTTGATTGCTTCTTTTAATTCTTCCAAGCTCATTTTATTGTATCCTTTAATACCTAAAACTTTCGCTCTTTCTTTTAAATCTATTTCTTCTTCTTTTGGTTCAAAACCATCTGAAATATGACCAGTTTCAACTAATTCTTCAATTTCTTCTTTAGTAATAGTTTCTCTTTCAATTAAAGTATCAGCAAGTAATCTAACTAATTTCTCATTTTCTTTTAAAATTCTTGTAGCTTCCTTATAACACTGACTCATAATCTTTCTAACTTCTTGATCTATTTCTAAAGCAACAGCATCACTAAAGTTTTTACTCTTATTATAATCACGTCCTAAGAAAACGCCTTCACTTTTTTGTTCTAATTGTACAGGTCCTAAATCACTCATACCGTACTCAGTAACCATAGAACGAGCAATCTTAGTAGCTTTACTAAAGTCATCACTAGCCCCAGTAGTTATTTCACCAAAGAATAATTCTTCACTCACTCTACCACCAAGCAATCCAGTAATAGTAGATAGAAGTTCACTCTTAGTCATAATCGCAATTTTTTCTTCTTTAGGAAGCATCATTGTATAACCACCAGCTACACCTCTAGGAATAATTGTAATCTTATGAACAACCTCAGCATCAGGAACTTTCATTCCAATTACTGCATGACCACTTTCATGTAAAGCAATTAATTCTTTTTCCTTTGGTGTAATTGTATGACTTACCTTAGCAGGTCCCATTAAAACTCTATCAGTTGCTTCATCAATTTCAGCCATCGTAATTGCTGGTAAATTTCTTCTTACCGCTAGAAGTGCTGCTTCATTAAGTAAATTTTCTAAATCTGCCCCACTAAAACCTGGCGTGCGCTTTGAAATATTAGATAAATTTACACTCTTATCAAATATTTTATTACGAGCATGAACATTTAATATAGCTTCTCTTTCCTTTTGATCTGGAAGACTAACTGTAACTTGTCTATCAAATCTACCTGGTCTAAGTAAAGCTGGATCTAAAACATCAGGTCTATTAGTTGCTGCAATAATTATAATTCCTTCGTTAGCACCAAAACCATCCATCTCAGTTAATAATTGGTTAAGAGTTTGTTCTCTTTCATCATGGCCACCGCCTAAACCAGTTCCTCTTTGACGGCCAACAGCGTCTATTTCATCAATAAATATTAAGCAAGGAGCTGACTGTTTAGCTTGTTTAAACATATCACGAACACGTGAAGCACCAACCCCAACAAACAATTCAACAAAATCTGAACCACTAATATAATAAAATGGTACATTTGCCTCACCAGCAACAGCTTTAGCAAGTAATGTTTTACCAGTTCCTGGAGGCCCTACAAGTAAAACTCCCTTTGGAATTCTAGCACCAAGTTTTTGAAATTTCTTTGGATTTTTTAAGAAATCAATTAACTCAGCAACTTCTTCTTTTTCCTCAACAAGACCAGCAACATCACTAAATTTAGCCTTAGCTTCCTCATTTAATTTAGCACGGCTTCTTCCAAAGTCCATACTATTTTTATTACTTCCACTAATCTTTGAAAATAACCAAATAGTTGCACCAATTAATAATACAGTTGGAACAACATTAATTAAAACCGTTACAAATCCATTATTCTCAGGATTAACATTCGTAATAACCTCAATATCATCTTCATCAACATACTTCATTACTTTCTCTAAAACAGTATCAGATAAAGGTGCATTAACTCTAAAGCTTTCAGTACTCTTATAATCTTTTAAAGCACCATCAATAACATAAACACCTGAACCATTCTTTGGTGTTATCTCTAACTTAGTAACTTCCCCTTCAGATAATCTTTTAATAAACTCATCATAAGAATACTCATAAACCTTATATTGAGATAAATTAAAAAACACTAATACTCCAATAATAACAATAAATAATATCGCATACGGAACTGACTGTTTAGTATAACTTTTCTTATTCTTCATCAAACTCTTTCTCCTTTTTTACATACCTTAATATTATATCATAATATTCATCACTTTGTTTATCAAATTTACTCTTTTTTACGCCTGCAAGCCATAAAATTTTACCATTACTATCAGTAACAATAGGCACCCCATCTCTTTTATCAGAAGGAATTTTTTCATCAATCAAAATATTCTTAATTTTCTTGCTACCATTTAAATTTTTAACAAACATAATATCACCATTACATCTTGATCTTACATGTAGTGGTAAACTTAACTCCTTAGAACTTAATCTAATAATATAATTACTTTTTGAATTAATATCTTCACTTAACTTTTCAATATAACCAAAAGGAAGCATAACTTTATCTTCAAATATATAATCAAATCTTTTTAAACCAACATCATTTACTCTAAACTCTAAGATATTATAATACTTTACAACCATGATCTTCTTAGGTAAATTAACCTGTCCACAAGACTTACTATCAATCAAATTAAAGATTAGATTTAAATGCTTATCATTAATATTAATAATTTCACCATTATATAAATTAGAAAATATCTCACACAGTAAACGTTTTTTTAGTAGAAGGGGTAAAACATCAAACTCATTCAAATCTAATCTATTAAATGAATATAAACGACTATATAAAATTTTAACCTCATTTTCAACATAATCATCATATTCACTTATAGTATGACTGAACTTTATGAATTTTTTGTGAATTTTAGGATTAATATCTTTAAGTATTGGTAAAACATCCAAACGATACCTATTTCGTGTAAAACTCTTATCAGCATTAGTATAATCAAAAGAAGAAGGAATATTCCTCTCAGAATTAAATTTATTAATATCATCTTTTGTAACAAACAATAAAGGTCTAACTAAAAATTTACCTCTAAAATCACTAATCTCTCTAAACCCAGCATAACCTCTAAAAGATGCTCCCCTAGATAATCTCATTAATACTGTTTCTACCAAATCATCTCCGTGGTGAGCTGTAAACAAGTATCTAGAATGATATTTAGTTAATACTTCTTCAAAAAAATTATATCTTTTTAACCTAGCAGTTGCCTCAAAATTCTTAGTAATTTTATTCTCAAATTGATAATATTCAAATTTAACATCACGCTCCTCACAGTACTCCTTCATCAGCCTATATTCCTCAAAAGACTCTTCACGCACCATATGATTAACATGAGCAACTACAACATTAAAATTACAATCCAAAAGTAAATTTAATAAACACATAGAATCAGGCCCATAAGAGCAAGCCAAAACTACGGGTTCATCATCTGAAATATTTAAACTTTCTAAAAAATTTACAACGTCCTTCATACAAATCTCCTTAAGTAAATAGTCTATCTTAATATTTAATTTAAATCAAGAATAATATTGCAAACAAAAACCCCAATTAAGGGGTAAAAGAAACATTTTAAACTAACGTTTAGAAAATTGTGGTGCTCTACGAGCCTTTTTAAGTCCATATTTTTTACGTTCTTTAACTCTTGGATCACGAGTTAAGAAACCTGCTTCTCTAAGAATTTTCTTATATGCATCATCTCTTGATTGGTCAGTATCAGCATCAAGTTCAACTAAAGCCTTAGTAATAGCAAGTCTAATAGCTCCAGCTTGTCCTGAAAATCCACCACCATTAACTTTAACAAAAACATCAAATGTATTTTCATTATTAGTTAATAATAATGGTTGTTTTAAATCCATAACAAGTGTAGGAAAAGGCATATACTCATTTACATCTCTTCCATTAACTATAATATTACCCTTACCAGTAACTAACTTAACTTGAGCAATAGAACGTTTTCTTCTGCCTGTTGCAGTAACTTCACTTTTCTTCATAATCTCTCTCCTAATCAATCGTAATAGCAGTTGGTTTTTGAGCCTCTTGCTTATGTTCTGCTCCAGCATAAACAAATAACTTACGATACATTTGTCTACCTAAAGGTCCATTTGGAAGCATTCCCTTTACTGCTCTTTCTACCATTTCTACTGGATAATTTTCTAACATAGTCTTCGCATTACGAGTTCTAAGTCCACCTGGAAATCCAGAATGATTATAATACATCTTATCATTAATCTTATTACCAGTTAATTTAACTTTAGATGCATTAACAATAATTACATAGTCTCCACAATCAATATGGGGTGTAAATGTTGCTTTATGTTTTCCTCTTAAAATAGTAGCAGCCTTAGTAGCAACTCTACCTAAAGGTAACTCAGCAGCATCAATTACATACCACTTACGATCAACTGTTTCTTTTGTTTGCATAAATGTCTTCATAAAATAATTCCTTTCATTACTCTCATAAATTTAAACTTCCCACGTCGCCAAATAAAAGAGTAAATCAAAATGTACCAATATGAATTATATGAAAAACAATCCCAAAAGTCAATAAAAAATGTGAATAACTTACAAATTATCCACAAATTCTTTTAAATCTTTCACAAACTCGCTCATTTCCAAGAAGTTTTATAATTTCAAATAAATCAGGAGTAGTTAACTTAGTAGTAAGTGATACCCTAATAACATTACTAATATCAGCTATACTTCCCCTAAACTCATCAGGATTTTCTTTATACTCCTTCATATTAGTATTATAACCCATCTTTAGAGTAAGTTCTTTAATCTTATTAAACCAAGTTTCTTTATCATCATTAATATCAAAAAAGTCACTTAAATATGTAGAAACTATTTTCTTAGCATCTTCCTCATGTTTCAAAAAACTAAAATCAAAATCTACATCAGAAAATAATTCATCATACATATACCAAATATTTTCTTTTATTTCACTATAACAAGCAAAATCTTTTCTTGGCTTTTTTTGCTCTCTTTCAATATTTAAAACTGAAATAGTATAATCTCTATATTGTTTTATAAGCTGATTAAACTCATTATCAAACTCCTTAGACCAATTATCTAAATTTGCAAAGACCTCTTCAGCTTTCAATCTACTTAAATAATTTTTAGAAATATTTAATAGTTTTTCTATGTCAAATAAAGAACCCCCACTTGTACACATTTTATTAAAACTAAAAGAAAACTCCCTATAATCTTTATCCTGATTTTGTAAGAACCAACCATCAAAATTTGAATTTAAAAGTGTTGCAAAATAAAGTTTTACCGCTTCTGTTGGTATTCCCTTTTCGTGATAAAAAGCTACTGCTGCTTCTGGATCTTTACGCTTACTAAGTTTTCTAACCACTTGTCCATCTTTTTTATTAAGTGGTAATAAATGAGCAAACTTTGGTTTTTCAAATCCACAAGCATCCCATAACTCTAAATGATAAGGCACTGATGAAATATATGAATCATCTCTTGTAACAATAGTTACTCTCATAAAATGATCATCACAAACATGAGCAAAAGCATAAGGTGGAATTCCATCAGACTTTATTAAAACTTGATCTATATCATTTTCTGGTAACTCAATTGTTCCCTTAATTAAATCTTTAAAAACAATCTTTTTATTAAAATCTCCCATAGACTTTAATCTTAAAACCCACTTATCGCCATTATCAAGATGGACTTTTACCTCATCATAAGATAAATTACGACACTTAGCATATCTACCATAATAACCTATTCTTTCTTTCTTATGCTCTTGATGTTCTCTCATGTGAGTTAAATCATCTTCACTGCAAAAACAAGGATATGCTCTTCCAATAGATACTAAATACTTAGCAACAATATGATAAATCTCTTTTCTTTGACTTTGAATATATGGTCCATATTCCCCACCAGAATTAGGTCCCTCATCAACTTTATAATTATATTCTTTTAAATCCTGCATAATTAAATTTATTCCATCATCAATTGCTCTTTTATCATCAGTATCTTCAATTCTTAAAATAAATACACCATTACTTTGATGAGCAAATCTTTCAGGAACAAAAGAAGCAAATAAATTTCCCATGTGCATTCTACCCGTTGGACTAGGTGCAAAACGACAAACTTCTGCTTTTTCATCAAGATTTCTTTTAGGATACTTCTTTTCCAAATCATCAATTGTAAGCCTTACATCAGGATAAAGAAGCTCTGCAAGTTTTTCATTATCAGTCATAAATATCTCCCGTCTTTCTTCCCTACAATTCTAACAAAATAATCCCTTAAAATCAACTACATTCTATAATTATTGTGCAGCCAAATTCTAGCTAAAGCATCAATTATAAATAATGTAAAAATTAGTAAATACAAAAAGTTAATTTTCTTATCTTTCACATTCGCTAATTTTATCACAAATGGATATACAAAATATAATCCAAATAAAGCAAGAATTCCAAATCTAAGACCAGGAATAAGTGCAATTCGCCCTTCAAAATTCATAAATTTATCACTATAATCCCAAAGCGGTCTAAAATCAATTATATAAGTTGCAATAAGTTCTAATAATACACAAATAATAGTCGTTTCAAAAAACAAAATAATAGGTCTAATATTAACCTTACCAATCATTACTTTCTTATCTTTGCATTTATAAAACAATAAAATTACAGCAAGTCCACCAAATCCATATATGGGTAACCATGGTCCAAACAGTGACCCACGATTTACCAAAACATGATCCTCTACTATAAAAAGAAACTCTTCATATAGCCAACCACAAATTGCAAAAATCAAAAATGCCAAAATATATCTTTTTAAAAACTTCATAAAACCTCCAAATTAATGCTTATGCATTTCTGTATGACCATCAATTCCATATTTTTTAGAAATTGGATCTTTAAAAATTGGTCTTTTAAGAGGCATTAATGTTGCAACCATATAAGTGCCAAATAATACAAATAAAAGAACAACTGCAATATATTGATATATAAAACCAAGAGAATTCATATTTATAATATAATTAAATAAATATTGTGAGCAAAAGATAGTAATATAGAAATAAATAATATCAAACCACAATACCGCTTTTTTAGTTATAAATGTATACGTATAAAAAATAAGCGGAATAAGTATCACAATTACCAATAAACTAGCAGTTTTAGCAATAAAATAATTTTCATTCATTCCAAATTTAAAACCATCAAATAATCCCCAAATAAAGCTTGGCGTAAGAGCAATTTTAATATGCTCCCACGTACTTTCATTTACTGCTGCAAATATAGCAGCTATTTTGTTATGTCCACTCATTTCATACAAAAAATGTAAAAGTGTACCAACAATAGATATTACAATAAAACTAATCCACATAATTATTTTTCCCTCTCTATTCTAAATTTATTTGTAATTCTTAAAGTATTTAGTATTGCAAGAAGTGTAACTCCCGTATCAGCAAACACAGCAAACCACATATTAGCAAGACCAAATACACTCAAAAGTAGAATAATTACTTTCACAGAAATCGCAAATATCAAATCTTGTTTAATAATCATTTTCGTATACTGTGAAACTCTTATTCCAAGTGGTATCTTAGCTAAATCATCATTCATAAGAACAATATCACTTGCCTCAATAGCTGACTCCGAACCAATTCCCCCCATAGAAATTCCAATATCTGCTCTTTTTAAAACTGGCGCATCATTTATTCCATCACCAACAAAAGCCGTAATTCCACTTTTATTTACACTATCAAACTCGTTAAATTTATCAGTTGGTAACATTTCATACTCTATCTCATCTATCCCAAGTTTCTTTCCAATTGCAAGTGCTATCTCTTTTTTATCTCCAGTAAACATATAAGTTTTAACTCCCAAATCTTTAAGATTTCTAATAATCTCAAAAGCATTATCTTTAATACCATCAGTAAGCATTATAGAAGCCTCATGTTTACCATCTATCACAACATGCACATCTGCATTTTTCTTGCAATCGCAAATCTTCTTATTACCAATTAATACCTCATGTTTATTATAAACAAAACTAATTCCTTTACCATCTAATTCTTTAAATTTCGTAATTTTTTTGCCACTACTCTTACCAAGTTTTTTAAGTGAACTAGCAAGCGGATGATTACTCATCTCTTCCCCACTAACAACAATATCAATAATTTCTTCTTTACTATATTTACTATCTTTATCAATTTCTACATCATTAACTTTAAATTCACCACTAGTAAGTGTTCCAGTCTTATCAAAAACAATATTTTTTATATCGCATAAACCATCTAAATAGTTGCTACCTTTTATTAAAATACCATTTTTACTAGCTGCCCCTATCCCGGTAAAATAGGAAAGCGGCACAGAAATAGCAATAGCACAAGGACAAGAAATAACTAAAAATGTTAACCCTCTATAAAAACTTTCTTTCATTGACACTCCAAAAATCGGAAGCATAAAAATTACTAAAATTGCTAATCCCAAAATTATTGGCGTATAGTATCTACTAAGTTTACTAACAGTAGTCTCTAACTTTGTCTTCTTATCCGTAGCATTATCCAAAAGCTCTAATATTTTCGCAACCGTTGAATCAGCATATAAAGTAGTAGCTTTAACATGAATAACATCCCCATTATTAATTGACCCAGATAGTACCTTATCACCAGTTTTAACAAAACAAAGTGCACTTTCTCCAGTTAGCGCTGACTCATCTAAATACGTCTCCCCAATAAAAACTACGCCATCAACAGGAATACGCTCTCCTTTTTTAACAACAAGTTCATCACCAGGTTTAACATCTTCAACATTAGTTTTAACTATTTTTTTACCATCAACTAAATTAGCATAGCCCTGTTTAAGTTCTAAAATACCCTTAATTGATTTCCTACTGTTATTTAATGCCTTCTCTTCTAACACTTTACCAATAGTATACAAACTAATAACCATCGCGCCTTCCATAACTTTATCTATACAAAGCGCCCCAACACAAGAAATTGTCAAAAGCATATTTTCATTAATAGTATGGCTTTTAAATAAAAGTTTAACCGCTTTAATAAATGTTTTTTCCAAAAGAAATCCATAACTAATAATATAAAGAACTATCCTAAAATTTTTACTAATTGGCAAATACATAGCACCAACAAGGACGATAAGTCCAATGATCAAAAAATAAATATTAGTTCCCTTCTTAATTTCTTCATTAATACTTACGCTAGCATCAGGTTCTACCGCTTTTACTAACCTATTAAGCTCACTTAAAGCAATATCTTTATCAGACTCATAACTAATTTTTCCTGTACTAAAATTAACAACCACATTCTTAAAATCACTATTTTTATTTAAAGCATTTTCTACCTCTTTAGCACAACCTGCACAATCTAAATTATTTATATTATACTTATATTTTTTCATTTATTATCTCCTTTACATGTGATAATGCTACCTCATAAACATCTTTAACATGTTCATCATCTAACGAATAATAAACTTCTTTTCCAACCCGGTTACACTTAACAATTCGTTCTTCTCTAAGAACTGAAAGCTGATGAGAAATCGTCGACTTAGTCATATTTAATACATTTGCAATATCACAAACACACATTTCATTGGTATCTAAAGCAAATAAAATTTTTGCTCTTGTACTATCACCAATAACTTTAAAAAAATTAGCTATTTTAGTAATTACTACATCTTTTGGCATTTCTTTCAAAGTCTTTTTAACTACACTGTCATGAATAACATTACAATCACATTCTAAACATTTACAATCCATATAGCCTCCATTATCATTATAGTTGAACATTCATTCAACTGTCAAGTAAAAAAAAGAAAATTATATCTTTTTTAGTTTCCTCAGTTTCCAAATTAAAACTTTTACAAATTTCTTCTAAATTAAATAAAAGTATTTCTTGAAATTTCTTATCTATATCCGCATCCCCAAGCTCACTGTTTACGCGTCTAACAATTGCTTCAACTTGCTCAGCACTAGTAATTGATTCTGTAATTTTCTTTCACAATAAAACATATCATTTATCATATTATCTTTTATTTGCCTTGAAACATCTTTTTACAGAATCTTTAAAATCATCAAATAAACCAATGTAATCTACTTGTATTTCACTACTATCTAGCATTTTAATCTCTCAATTAATTTCATATTTTCCTCGTACTTAATCTTAATTAAGTCATCATCTACATTTATAGAAACTCCTATCTTTTCATCAGTTAGATCCTTAATTTCAACAGTAATCTCACTCTCAATTTCTGAATCTAAATATTTTTTAGTATCGCATACTTCCAAAAACATAAACGGATATTCACCAAAATTAAACCCAGTAAATTTCTTATTTAAAAACAAATTAATATCTTTTTCTTTTTCAAAACCTACATTTAAATATAAATAACCCTTATCTTCTCCATCATTAAAGGAAATTTCAAAATTAATATTATAACCTTTTACATTATTACAAATATGTTTTCCAACATAAGCAACCTCTTCATTTATTTTATACTCTTTACCATCAATAATAAGCATCATATCACTCCCTGAACATTATTATTATAAATAAAAAACGAGTATAACTCGCTTAACAATCAATTGGTGACCTATATGGGATTCGAACCCATGAATGTTGCCTTGAGAGGGCAATGTGTTAACCATTTCACCAATAGGCCTTGCAACAAACATTATACACAAAAAATAATGTTTATGCAATAATTTTAAAAACTATTAATATTAAAAAAGAAACATAATGCAAATTACAATCATTGCTATTAATGCTAAAATATTTAATACAAATAAAGCAAATAAATCATTAACCTTGTTTTTCTTAACTAGATAGTGATTAAAAAGTACCAACAATAAATAAACAGCAATCGCTATTAAAGCTCTACCACCAACATGAAGCATATTTTCTAATGCCACCGACTTAAAATTTTCACTTGTTAACAATCCATCAGTAAACTTTGCAGAATAAGCTAGAATTGCCTCAAAACCTCCATATGTTACCTCTCCAACAGCTATTATCCCCATTAATATAATATTGATTATAAACAAATTTTTACTATCTTTCATAATACTATTACTCTCCTCACTATAAGTGAGTATATCATATCTAAACGCAAAAAATGAAAGAACAACTTTTAAATTATTATCTTTACTAAAAATAGACGTATTTCTTATCTTTGTTTCAAATACTTACCTATATCTTTTAAACTAAATTTACTGCCATAATTTAATATCGCATTAGAATAAACTTTAACAGATATAAATCCAATAATCACACACATTACAATTAATAAGCCAATTGAAATAACTACATCCCATACATTAGCTATTCCAAGCATATATCTTGAAGGCATACTAAATGGTGAAGAAAATGGAAACAATGAAGCAAAAACACTTACACTACTCTTTGGATTCATCATAGAAAAATAAGCTAAATAAAACGCAAAAACTGAAAGCATTGAAACCGGACTATTAGCACTTTGTATATCCTCAGGCTTTTGTACTAAAGAACCAGTAAGTGCAAATATTAATGCAAATAAAGCATAACCCAAAACAAAATATAAAATTATAATTACCCATACGGCAAAATTAATAGAACTTAAATTAATTACCCCACTTAAAATTTCACTTGGTAAAAACATCTTAGCACATATAATTCCAAACCCAAGTAATACAACTAACTGAATTAAACCAGTTACACCTACTCCTAAAGTTTTTCCTAAAACAATATTCTTAGGACTAGTTGATGTTGTTAAACTTTCAATAATCTTAGAGGTTTTTTCAGTCGTAACTGAAGAAGAAACCTGACTAGCACAAAAGAAAACTGCATAAAAAAGCACTATTGAAAACATCATCATCGCAAATGTACTATTGCCACTATCCGAATTAGATAAATGATTATTATTAAGTTCAAAACCTACATCTAAATCTTCAAGTTGTTTACTAGTAAGACCTAAGTCTACTAATTTCTTATTATAATAAATACTCGTAATTTGATTAACAATAACCTCAGTATTAGTAGAAGATAAATTCATGTCAGTCTGATAATCCTCAAACATTATTTTCTTACCATCCAATTTAAAACTTATAATTTCATCATACTCATCATTATCCAGTGCCTTTTGAGCATCACTTTTTAAAAACTCGCCACTTGAAAAACTAATTTCATACCCCAAATCCTTATTATCACTTAATGCTGACAAACTCTCACCCAAAAGATTATCATTATCCACAATCAGTAATCTAGAATTTTCATCATCACTATTAAATGCTTCTAAAATTCTTGGAATATTTGTCCCTACTAATATAATCAAAAGAAAAATAATATTACTAACTATAAAACTTTTTCTTTTAATCATATCCTTAATCGTAAACTTTGAAACAATCAACATTTCTTTCATTGTTACTCACCAACCTTCTCAATAAAGATTTCATGTAAAGTAGGTTTAATTACTTTAAATGTTTTAACATCTATATTATTTTTAACGAGCTCCTTTAATAGTTTTCTTCTATTATCAGCATCAGTACTAACTAAATACTCATCATCATTCTTATCTAATACATCTACTTTAAGTTTCTTAAGTATTCCTTCTATTTCATCAGTTGTTTCAATTAAAACTTTATTGGTTTCATAACTATCTTTTATCTCTTTTAAATTGCCGCTTAAAACCGTTTTCCCTCTATTTAAAATAACTAAATCCGAACAAAATTCTTCAATAACACTCATTTGATGAGATGACATAATAATGTATTTTCCACTTTTTACAAGATCTTTCATTATTTTACTAAGAATTTCTGTATTCACTGGATCTAGTCCACTAAAAGGTTCATCCAAAACAATTAAATCAGGATCGTGTAGCATAGACGTAATAAACTGTACTTTTTGCTGATTACCCTTTGAAAGTTTTTCGGCTGGACTATTAATATATTCCATTAAGTTAAGTTTATCAAGCCACATTTTAACTGCCATATCAGCCGCTCGCTTATCTAATCCTTTTAAATTAGCAAAATAAACTAATTGATCATATATCGTACTCTTAGGATATAACCCTCTTTCCTCAGGCAAATATCCAAAATTTACATTACCTCTAGTAACCGCTTTACCATTCCAAGTTATCTCTCCACTATCCATTTTAATAATTCCTAAAATCATTCTAATCGTTGTTGTTTTTCCCGCACCATTAGTTCCTAAAAGTCCAAATACCCCTGGTTCCTCTAAAGAAAAAGAAATATTATCAACAACATGTTTATCTCCAAAAGATTTATTAACATTTTTTACTATTAATCCCATACGTGTTCTCCAATCAACAAAAGTATAAGGGTATGTTAGTATTTAAGTCAAGAAAAAAACTAGCGGTTTTGCTAGTTCTAATTATTTAATTTCAATATATTTTTTATTTTCAGGAAGTTCTTTCTTTGGAACAGTAATATTTAAAATACCGTTTTCAAATTTAGCATCTATGTTTTCAATATCAACATCACCTAAAGCAAATGATCTTGAATACTCACCATAATATCTTTCTTTTCTAATATAATTCTTCTTTTCATCTTTATTTACTTCTTTTTTATGTGCTCTAACAGTAAGATATCCATCTTTTACTTCAATATTAATGTCTTTTTTATCAAAACCAGGTGCATCTAATTCAATATAATATTTATCATCTTTTTCATAAATATCACATTTCATTTCACCTCTTTTACTAGGTTTTGTCACAAAGAAATCCTCCAAATCATCATCAAATAAAAAATTTCTTGGGATTAAATTCATAAATCTCATCTTCCTTTCACAATTATAATTATACCACTATTTTAGCACTTGTCAATAGTAAGTGCTAACTTTTTTATTAATTTTCATAATTATTATGTACAGGAAAATAAAAAAAATACTAGATATCAAAATCTAGTAAATCTCCAATAGAATTATCTATAACAAATTTAATTAACTTCTTATCATATTTCTCTATTTTTTCTTTTAAATAATTTAAATCAAAGAAACAAATATCAGTTCTCTCAAATAACAAATCTTTAAAATTAGTAACGCCTAATTCCTTTAAATAATCTAAAATTGCTTCTGCATTTTCTTTCATCACAAATAAACTATTCTTAATATCTTCACTTAACTGACTATTTAATAAATTAATATCATCATCAGTTAAATTATATTTTTTTAAATAATCTATCATAAGCTTTTCACTTCCTCATTACCACCATATAAAGACTTATTTATCATTTCTAAATCTCCATCACTTAATATAGAATTATATGTTATAGCATACTTTAAAGCCTCATTAGGATCAACCTCATGTTTAATTAAAGCATTAAATGCCCTATAAGTCTTTAATCTAGAAATAACTTTATTTCCAAACATAAATTCAGTCTTACGCTTTATTTGCGCAAATCTACTATCAGTATAAATAGCTAATCTATGACCCTCTTCAAGCATTTCTAAATTAGGATAATCAGCAATTAAAATTAGTATTTCCTCTTCACTAGGAGTCTTTTCTTCAGCAATCCAACTATTATACTTAGTGTTTTGTGAATAAAACTGTTCTGGAATAGCTGCATTAACCTCTTCTTCACTGTAACCGTACGGTCTTACTATTTCACCATTTAATTGACTTTGTTCCGTATTATAAGTCTTCCAAACCGGCAAATTATTTTTAAAAGCATAATATATTCTCTTAACAATTAACTCCTTAATAGACTTTACAGCAGCCGTTGGTGAATTATGAATATACTCATTTAACCCTAGCTCAATAAACTGATCAAGTGCAGTAGCTAAATCATTAGATTTTAACACAGTATAAGAATTTAAACTATTTTCATCACTTTCACTTATACTAAAGCCATAATTAACTAGTGTATTAATATTTTCTTTTATTTTTGCGCCTCCATCAGTTAATACAGAACCACATTTTTCTAAAAATTTCTTACAGTTAATACCTATATTCCCTAAATATTCAAGTAAATTAGCCTGATTTTTAGCATTGCCAAACAAGAAAGTAATAGCTCTATAAATCATAAAATTTAAGCCAACACCATACTGAGTTAAAAGATTAGCATTACCTCTAAAATTTTTAAATCCTCTTCTAGTAAAAATAACTGTCCCACGAACTAACATATTATTAATCTCTCTATCTTGAAGTTTATATCCATTTTTTAGTGCATCAATAATACTTACAAAATCTCTAACATTAGCTCCAGTTAGAACCTCACAAATTCCTCTATCATTATTAACACCAATCTTTTTAATATAACCATTATCATTTAAATATATTGCCATCTCTTTTAGTTCGTTTACATCCGCTATTAATAATTTATTTTGATAATATTGTGGTAACTTATCAAAATCAAAACCAATACTAGCCATTATCTCTTTAACTCTTTGTCTATTTTCAATTTTTTCTATTTCGCTTACTGGTTTAGCTGGTCTCTTCAATACATCCTTATGACTAAAAATATCTTCTTCTGGATTAGTAAATTTAGCTCTAACTGGTCCGTCATCTTTTTGTTTCTCTTCATAAAATTTCTTTAATTTTTCGCCATTATAACTATTTAAAAACGTAACAACCTTATCCCAATTAGTATCAGCAAGTGCCGGATTATACGACCTAACAATATTCATTGCTGCATAATAATCATCTGGCATAAAAAGTTCATCAGCATCAAGAAGTTTCTTAATTCTTTCTATCTCGCTTCCTGAAACATCAGTTTTTTCCATAAGTTCTAATCTAAGTTTAAACTTTTCTGAAGCCTCTTTTAACAGTAAAATAAACTTATTTAATTCAGTTTCTTGCTCAGCCGTCAAAATAAACTGATTTTCCCCACTTATCTCACTTAGTCCATTTATAAACTCTAGTCTTGCCTTAAAAACATTTTTGTCAGCATCTACCAAAAGATTAGTTACTTTATCAAAAACTTCACCATCTTTTATAGCATCACTAAGAACTTTGACATAATGCTCTTTACCTTCATTAACTAAAGCAAGTTCCTTATCTATTTTTAAAGTTAATTCTCTTAAACCTTCAAGCAAAGCAGAATCAGAAGCAAGTGCTCCATTGTTTAAAATTTGTAATAAAATTTCTTTACCTTCCATTACATTACCTTCTTTACTACATCATTTGCTTTTAAACTCTGTCTTATACTAGCCTGTTCATCATACAACACTGATGCTGCACTTTCATCTTTAGCAGTTTTAATAAAATAATCAATTCTATCACTGTTTCTAACAATTTTATCTAAAACACTCTTAGTTTCCTCACTTTTTATCGCAGGAGCAAGCACTAAAATATAATTATTAGCTAATCTCATATATATAATTCTACTCTTTTTTGAAGCAAGTCTATAAATTGGTTGGTTATACCCTTCACACTTCTCACTACCTGCAAACATACCTTGTTCCAACTTATGAACTAACTTTGATACATCACTAATATATTTTTTTTCTTGACCAGCAGTAATTGCTGAAAAATAATCTTTTCCACTATTATCAGTCAAATATAATACTTTAAACGAAATATCTTCTTCTTTCTCAGGAATTTTCTCTAAAGGTTCTTGCTTTCTTAATACTCTATAAGTTTCGATACAATCATTTATCTTCCCAATCGCTTCTTTTCGTTCTCTTATTAAGGCATTTTCATCATCTTCTAATAATTTTTCTTTATCTTTAATCGCATTTAAAACATTAACTAAACTAATTAAAATAGAGGCAAGTCTATAAGTTAAGGCTTCTTTGGTGTCTTCACTCGCACTTTGAGCAAGAAACATTCCTAGTTTTTCACCATCTACACTTTTAATCAAAACATCTTCTGCTTTTATAATGCTTTCTGCCTCTTTAATGTGTTCATCTAGTAAAAGTTTACTATTAGATAATTCTGTATTTTCCTCAACCTCTACTTTTTTAGTCTTTTCATGTTTACGAGAAAATGCCAAAACACTTTCCATTTCATCTTTAATTGTCTGAATCATTTCCTTCTTAAAGTTTTCAGGAACATCAGCTCTTCTTAACGTATTTTCATAATCAGTTATATTTTTTTCCAATAGCAAAACCGTTACCGCACCTTTGGCATCTGCAAAACTAAGACCATATTGTTCTTCAAAAAGTGAAATAGCAGCATCCATATCACTAAAATTTATATCTTCATTAACTATTTTTTCATAAGCAGCTGCATATTTTTTCTTTTTAGTACTCGCAATTTCTTTAAATTTATTTAAAAAAAGTTCATCTTCTTTACTCATTTTAAAAGCAACTAAATTATAACTTTGAACATATAACTCTAATTTTAATTCGCCTCTTTCTTTAGAAGGCATTCCAAGAGACAATTTATCAATATCACTAAAATCAAATATCGGTCTTGTCAAAACTCCATTTTTAAACAAAGCCAAAACATTTCTAGGTAAGTCAAGCATCTCTTTTTCTCTTTCTGATACTTCTCTTTCCTTTTTTAAACATACAGCTAAATTTTGAGTAACTTCCATCGCAACTCTATCTATATATTCTTTAGCTCTTATAATAGAAGGTTCCATTCCCACACCTTCATATTTTCCTCTTATTCTTCTATCAAGCTCTAAAACAGCAAGATAATTCTTAATTAGATTCCTATCACCAGGTTCAGTAGCAATTGATGTAAAATCCAAAAGTTTATCTAAATGAACAATATTAGTGCTTGCTAGTGTTCCTAAATCATCACTAGTAATCATTTTCTTATCTAACCCATACGTTAGAATAATATTATCTATTTCAATTAAAGCATTTCGCTTATTATCATAACTTGTTTTTTGTAAAGCAGCACTATCTATTCTCTTTTGAAGTTCTTCTAAAAACATCGCAACAGCGCTCATTCTATCACCTTCTTTACAATAATCATTTTACCATACTTTTTTTCGTATTTAAAGAGCAAAAGAATTGTTGATTGAGCAAGTAAAAAATGATATAATTAATTTTAATAATAAAAGTATAAAAAGGAGCTCATATGAAAAATGAACCAAACAATGAAAACATTGAATTAAAAAAGAAATTAATAAAAGAAGAAGAAATTAAATTACCCGACCCAAACCAAGAAAAAAAAGCTAACAAAATTATCAACTTTTTATCATCTTTGCTTATATTAATTATTATCATCTTTGGTATTTATTTTTTAATGAATAAAGGCATCTTACCAAATCCATTTGAAATAAAAAATGAAAACCCAATTATTCCAATGGATCAAATATCAACAACAACGACTACCACCAAGAAAAGAAATGAAAACTCAGTATACTATAAAGCAAAATCAACAACATGCTCTTTAGGTACCACAGAGATAGAAATCAACAATCAAGAAAACACATTTAATTTTGTTATATTTGATAACGTTTGTACTAAACAAGCATTAACTGGCTCATTTACTTATGATATAGCTCAAAATTCTTATACATTCACGACCGAAACAAATGAAACTTTCTTAGGTAAGTTTAACAACCGCACACTAGTTATTAACTATGGTGGTACAACTTACGAACTGGTAAACGAAAATGAATAATTCTAAAATAGAATCTCTATTAAATGACATAAATATAGATCAGTACAAAACTCAAAAAGTTAACGACTACATCACACTAACCAATTATCAAATTGAAGTATTAAAAAGTTTGATATAGACCCAAGTCTTTATACAAAATTAAAAGATATAATTTACGTTGCCGAAGAAATTTATGAAGAAACTTTAGACGAAGATTTAAACATAGTATTAGACGAATTATCAGAACGCAACTACTATGAAAACACAAATAAATAAGAACCGAGATACCCGATTCTTATTTATTTTTTATTTTAGCTTTTAGTAGTAATAAACTCTTAACACTCATTATTGGCAAAAACAAAGAAGCAACATCAACTTCAAAATCAGCACTTTTCACATCAATATTTACATCAATAGATTGCATAAAATCAAAATAACAAAAATTCATGTTCTTTTTTAAAAGAGCCGCACTATTCTTAAAGTATTTGTTAATATCAAGTAAAGTATACTCTTTTCTATTAACCAAAATTTTTAACCACACTAATCTATCATAAACATCTTCATGAAGAAGTACAATCCTTCTATCACCAAACATTTGATAAAAAAGACTATCATCCAAAGCATAACTAATAAGTCTATTTCTTTCTTCTAAAGAAATTCCTCTTCTATAGGGTTCAGTCCCTACTCTAATCAAAAAATCGTTAACAAACAGTTCGGAAAAGAAACTATCAAAAGAATCAATTCCTTCACCAATTAATAAAACATATGGTTTTAAACTACTTAGTATCTCATTTAGTGAAGCAAATTTTACCTCTTGACTACTACTTACAGTACCATTTTGATAATCTAATAAAGCAAAATATAAATAATTAATAATAAAATTATCAAAATCATTTTTCAAAGCATCAAATAGTAAATAATAATAATCTAAATCCAATTCATGTTCGTTCTTTAAGCTAACTATTAAATCCGCACAAATCAAGCATTTTACTCTATCTGGTAAATCTGAAATAAACTTTTTTAATTTAATATCACTCATATCCTTAGGAATTGTGCTTAATAATAGTATACTAGAAACATCCCCGCCAACTAAACTAGATAATTCACAAGCATCAAAAATCTTATTTCTAATTAAAGGAAGTAAATAACCACTAGCAACTAAATTATCATCAAAATCATAACTAGCAAGTAAATCTCCAACCATTAAAAAATGAAAAGGATCAAAATTATGCTCCTTATAAAATCTAAACATTAAATTAAGTGCTCTACTGCTTTTTTTCATTTTGTACCACCTAACAAGATTATTATTATAAAACAAAAGAGCACTAAAGTAAATAAATAATCATCTAATTATAAAATGTTAATAAACCACATCCTGACAAATACACACACCATCTCTATACTCAAAATGGCCATTACAAACCGAAAAACAATCAGTACTATCAATTATGCTCACAACAAAATAAAATATAAGTAAAAATAAAATAACATGCAAAATAAAACCTATAATCGCTCCAATTATCGTACTTTTAGCATCTTTCTTTCTACTACCTATCCACACGCAAAACAAAATTAGTCCTATTACTGGAAAGAAAAAACCAAGAACGCCAAAACCAAAACTACTATGAGTCTTAATCTGTTTTCCACAATTAGAACAATAAGCATCTCCATTTAATTTATTTCCACAATTTGTACAATACATCCTAACCACTCCTAACTATATTATATCAATTTCAAGTAAAAAATTCATCACTAATATATTAACGCTTAAAAACTAGGTCATTTACATTATGTCTAAAATAGCATTCCTACATAAAATAAAGTGGGAGGAATTATGAACACAAATTTTACAAGATTAAAAATGCAAGAAGCAATGAAAATAATTCAAAATAATGATTTATGTACTCTAACTTTATGTGATAACGGCACTCCATTTTGTACACCAATCATCTATGATAGCGATTGCTTTTGCGGAAATATAAAACTATTATTTGAAACTTGCGTAGACGGACACTTAGCTGAACTAATTCAAAACGATAATCATTGTTGTTGCCAAATCACAAATAGATGCAATAACAAAGTAGAAGTCGTAACTTTGGAAGGAACATGTGAAATTATCCCTAACGAAAATACATGTCCTTGCTTAAATGAAGAAAGTTGCTTCGTAACAGTAGAATTTACTCCATGTCAAATCACCGGAAGATGCTATTGTAATAAACCTGTACGTCGTACTTGCTGTGGAAACTAAAGGCTATTAATTTAGTCTTTTTTATTTGTTCTCAAAAAAAGCAGCTCTAACTGCTTTACTTTGCCATTATCTCACAAATCAAATTAGAAATTTGTGTTGGATTTTCAATTGATAATCCCTCAATAAGTCTTGCTTCACTATATAAAATCTTCGCATATTTCTTTAACTCTTCTTTATCAATTTTATATAATTCCTTTAACTTATTACAAATACTATGACTTTCATTAATTTCTAATACTAGCTTAGCATTTACTTTTTCATCAGTAGGCATTGCATTAATAACTTTTTCCATAGAAGCACTAATATCACCTTCACTAGTTAAACAAACTGGATGATTAACCAACTTTTTAGTAAATCTTACATCTGCAATATCATCGCCTATCGCTTCTTTTATTTCTTTTAACATATCTTTGTTATCTTCATTAATTTTATTAATTTCTTTCTTCTCTTCTTCAGTTTCTAAATCTAATGAACTATCAGCAGCATTCTTAAATTTCTTACCATCAAACTCTCTTAAAGCATTAACTGTAAACTCATCTAGATAATTAATCAAATATAAAATATCAAAGCCTTTATTTTTAATCTGTTCAACCTGTGGTAATCCATCTATTTTATCAGTAGTTTCACCAGTAGCATAATATATTTCTTCTTGACCATCTTTCATATTCTTTACATACTCATCAAGGGTTATTAAATCTTGTTTTTCATGAGAATAGAAAACTAATAAATCTTGTAATTTATCTTTATTCATACCATAAGTACTATAAATACCATATTTAATTTGTGATCCAAAAGCCTCAAAGAATTTTTTATAATTTTCAAAATCATTTTCTAGCATATCCTTAAGTTCACTATGAATCTTACTTTCTAAAGCTTTAGCAATAGCAATTACATGTCTATCATTTTGTAACGTTTCTCTAGATATATTTAAAGATAAATCATCAGTATCAACTACACCTTTTACAAAACTATAATACTCAGGAATCAGTTCTTCACACTTATCCATAATAAGAACGCCATTAGTATAAAGTTCTAATCCTCTTTTATATTCTTTATAATAATAATCAAATGGTGCATGACTTGGTACAAATAAAAGTGCTTTATAACTAGTCAAACCTTCAGCATTAGTATGAATCACTTTCAATGGTTTATCATAATCTCCAAATCTTGATGAATAAAAATTATTATACTCTTCTTCAGTTATATCTTTCTTAGCTTTCTTCCATAATGGTACCATTGTATTTAAAGTAACCATTTCTTTAAAAGTTTCATATTCATCTTTAGACCCATCTTTAAGTCTTGAATTTTCTACTTCCATCATAATTGGATATTTAATATAATCACTATACTTTGTAACTATATTTCTAATAGTATACTCTTCTAAATATTCAGAATACTTTTCATCTTCAGTATCATCTTTTAAATGCATAATGATAGTTGTCCCAATATCTTTTTTATCACACTCATCAATTGTATAACCATCAGTGCCTTCGCTTACCCATTTATATGCTTTTTCTGAATTATATTTTTTACTAAGCACTTCAACCTTTTTAGCTATCATAAAAGCTGAATAAAAGCCAACACCAAACTGACCTATTATTGAAGTATCATTCTGATCCTTATTTTCTTCTTTAAATTTTAAAGAACCAGACTCTGCGATTGTACCTAAATTTTCTTCTAATTCTTTTTCATCCATACCAATACCATTATCGGTAATTTTTAAAATTCTCGCATCTTTATCTCTTTCTATAACTATCTTTAAATCACTTGATGCAGTTTTTATAGAAGAATCAGTAAGCGCCTTAAACACTAGTTTATCTTCAGCATCACTAGCATTACTAATTAATTCTCTTAAAAAAATCTCTTTATTTGTATATATTGAATTAATCATCAAATCAAGTACTCTTTTTGATGAACTCTTAAACTCTTTCTTTTTCATTCTATTCATCCTTTCCTTTGCCAACATTTACCCATTTTACTGGTTTTGAAATTTTTTCTAGTTCATCTAAAGAAAGTTTAATTGCTGAATTAGAGCTTCCACAAGCTGGATATACAAAATCATGTGCTTTAAGGGATTCATCTAAATAAATCTTTACATTTTCATTTACGCCAAAAGGACAAACACCACCAGGCGCATGACCAACAATTGCTTCTGTTTCTTCAAATGGTAACATCTTTGCCTTTACATGAAACTCCTCTTTAAATTTATGATTATCTAATTTCATATCTCCAGCAAGAACTATAATTGATGGCTCATTATCAATCATCATGGCTATACTCTTTGCTATCGCAGCTTCAGTTGTATGTAACGCATGCGCAGCTTCTTTAACTGATGCACTAGATTCATCAAGTTCTACTATTCTATTTTCTATTCCATATTGTTTTAAATGTTCTTTAACTTTAATTAATGACATTATTATCCACCTTTCATGAAAAAATTATATCACGTTTTTGGCACTTGTCAATATAAAGTGCTAAGTTTATTGCACAAAAAAATTTTAAAATTATAAATTTATAAATACTCAATAACTTCAAGCATTTCTTTGGTTTTATCTCTATTACGAGGATTATCAAACATATTCTTTTCTAAAATTTCTTTTAAATCATTAACTAAAACTAACTCTAAATTATCATTTTTATAATTATTATAATTTTTATCAATAACATAATGCTTACGATAAACTGTTTTATCATCAAAAGTCGGATAATCCTTTTCATATTTCATAATAGTAACTATTTCTTTACCATACTTTAAAACATCATCAAAATCATTATAAAGAGTTACAAATTCATACGTTCCATAATTTAATTTTAAAAATATTTCATTATAAGATTTAAATACAAGTACATATACAATATCTATAATATTTGTAGCAAGACTTATATCAAAAATTTTACCTTTGTTAATTATTTCTGTCATTTATAATCGCCTCTGTAAATAGTATATCATAAGTAAGATTTTTTAAACTTTATTATTGCAAAAAATAACACTTGTTTGATATAATTTAGCTAGCAAGGATGGGGTGAATATTCATGAAAAAAAACAAAAAAGGTATTATAACATTAATTATTGGTGCCATTGCCCTCGTCTGTTCATTATTAGTAAATCGTTATTTAGAAATAGATGATGTATTTTGTGTAATCTTAATGATTATCTCACTAGTTATAGAAGTATATGGACTTTTTCAAATTATTAAAGATACTTATAATAATTAGGTATCTTTTATTTTGAAAATAAAGTATAATAATATTGGTGATAAAAATGTTTAAAAAAGCCATAAAAAAAGCCCTGAATTTTGTTAGACCGCTAGCTTCTGGCTATCTATATTATGACCACAAACTAATTAATAGTCTTTCAACAACGATACTTTTAAATGAAGATGGTGATTTACTAACTACCAAAAAAGTTGCTTCATTATTTGCAATGCAAGATGAATTAAGGGACGTTTTTAAACCAATATTAACAGAAATTCAAAACACATCCGAACGTAAAAAAACAAAGATTTTAAAAAAATATGGTATTGAAAACACAACACTAATAACCGTTTTAAATATTTTAATTGATATCGCTGAAAATCCTGGAAAAGTAAAAATAATAAGTCACAAATATTTAGATTTAGCAATTATTCAAATTGAAAATAAAGAAAATACTTTTAAAAGTCAAATGCCTAAATTCTATCAAAGTAAAGAAATTGGCGAAAGCGTATGTATAGTTGGCTTTGCCTTTCCTGAATATAAAGCCTTTAAAGAACAAGCAAATTATGAATTAATTGCTACAAATGAAATTATGAACTTTCCAATTTTCCCAATAAGTGCAATGATTACGAGAAACATTTACGATGATCAAAATCACATCACTATGTTTGAAATGTCAGATGGTATAGAACTTGGTATGCAAGGAGCACCAATTGTTAACACTAAAGGAGAAATTATCGGACTAGCTGTTGGCAATAAAAATATAGGTCCAAGAAAACTCAGCTATGGCATAGATTCCAAAACAATAATAGAATTTTTAAAAGAAAATAATGTAAAATATGAAGAGGTAAAAAATGAAAAATAGAGGCAATATAATAATAATTGAAGGTCCCCAAGGTGTTGGCAAAAGCACTATGGCCAATTTTTTAAGAGATAACTTAGCATCATCCAATCTATATAGATTAACAGGAATCAAAGACAAAACAAAAACAGGCTATGATAAAAATAAAAGAATGTACTTAAATCTATTAAACTATATGGAAGAATTAGAAGACACTGAACTAAATTTAATATTTGATAGAACTTTCTTCACTGAACAAGTTTATTGTTTATTAGGTTTTAAAGAATATAAATTTGATGATGTCTACGAAAGATTAGTCCAAAAATTAAACGCATTAGATTTTAATATTTATTATGTTGTTTTATACTTAGAAGACACTAATATTTATGAAAGAAGACTAAAACGTCAACATCATCAATATCAAGCATTTTCTATTGAAAGCAGTGTTAATCAGCAAAATACTTACTTAAAGTTAGCAGATAATCTAAAAGAAGCAAATATTAATGTTTTAAAAATAGCAACAGATAATTATGAAAAAGCTTATAACGAATTAATCAATAGTATTCCTATTTTAAAGGATTCTAACATAATATATAAAGAAGAGGAAAAATGAAAAATAAAACAAAATGTATAATATTATTAATTTTAATAATTTCACTAATAAGTTTTCTAACATACAATATTTATATGGACAAAAAAGATAATAAACAAGAAGAAAATAACAAAATTGCTAACAATAACACCACTACAACTAGTACTACAACAACGACTACGACTAAAACGACAACCACTTCAACATCAACTACAACAACAAAAGTAACTACAAAAGCAACAACCACAACAAAAAAAGTTGACCAAAGCGATAAATTCGTTTCTTCTAAAGGATATAAAATCACTTATGAAAATGGTGCTTATTACGTTGATGGTTATTTAATAGCTAATAAAACTTATGCCTTATCAAGTGATTGGAAGCCACAAAATACATTTAAAAGCGTTCCAAGTAGTGGCTTTGCTAGAGAACCGTTAAATAAGGAAGCTTATGATGCGTGGCTGCTTATGAAAAACGATGCTAGCGCCCTAAACCTAAACCTATGGGCTCAAAGTGGCTATCGTTCTTATGATTATCAAAAAGAACTATACGAAAGCTATGTCAGTAGAAAGGGTAAAGCAGCAGCAGACAAATCATCAGCAAGACCAGGACATTCTGAACATCAATCTGGATTAGCCTTTGACCTAAACACTATAACAACATCATTTAAAGACACCGCAGAAGGCAAATGGGTTGCTAACAACGCTTATCTATATGGATATATTATAAGATACCCAGAAAACAAAACCGACGAAACAGGATATATTTTTGAACCTTGGCATATTAGATATGTTGGCAAAGAATTAGCAAAAGCACTATACAACGGTGGCGACTGGATCACAATGGAAAGCTATTTTGGAATTACATCAAAATACGATGACTAATACTAAGACTATAAGCAAAGCAAAATCTTGTTTATAGTCTTTTTCAAATGCAAAAAAAAGAATAGATTTCTCTATTCCTTATAAACTAACTTTGATATTTTGCTTTTCATCTTCATTAGCTTTAAATAATTCTTGTTTTTCAAAACCAAAAGTTTTTGCAACTATATTTGAAGGTACTGATTCAACTAAATTATTAAATGTTGTAACCCTACTATTATATTGAAGTCTTGCATCATTAATTTTATTTTCTATTTCTACTAAATTATTTTGTAAACTTAAGTATTGTTCATTAGCTTTTAGCTCCGGATAGTTTTCAGCAAGTGCCATAATAGGTACAAATTTTTTATCTATTTTTTCAGCCTCAGAAACACTAAATCCATTACTATTATAACTATTTCTTAATTTTACTAATTGTTCTAAAGTAGTTTTTTCATGTTTTGCATATCCCTTTACACATTCTATTATATTAGGTAACAAATCAAATCTTTGTTTTAATAATACATCAATAGCTGAAGTAGACTCCTTAACTGCATTATTTGCTTTTATAAAGCGATTATACCCTAAAATCATTACTAATGTTAAAATTATTACTATTACTAAACATATATTAAATATCATTTCTATTCCCCCTTACTGTTCCTTAATAGTCATCTTATTTATATAGCCATCTTCGCTATAATCAAAAGATACTTCATAATTAACTATCTTATATCCTTCAAAATCTTTTAATAAACTTTTAATCTTGACTATTTCATCTGATGAAGTACCATAAGAAGTTTCATTAAAAATTACTTCAATTAATCTATCACTATTTTTCTTATTATTTGTCATAACATCATCTAAAGTCCAAGATACTCTTGATTTAGAAGCAGTTCCAGCAGCAATTTCGTATGTTCTATTAAAACTTGCTTTCTCATTTTCTTTTTTCATGTCTTCATTTTTTTTCTGAGTATCTTGAATTTTTTTATCTATTTCTTCTTGACGACGTTTTATATCATCTTTAATAGCTTGTTCTTCTTGTGCTCTTTTTTCATTTTCTGCTTTAATACTATTACCTATTCTAACTGCTAAAGTTGTTGATGCAGCTATTAAAATAGCAATTAAAATGTACAAAACATATTTTCTTTTCACTACACTACCCCCCTGTTTGGATTTTTCTTCATTTTTTACTGACGTATCGCTATCAATAATTTCATCATCATTAGTAAGAACATCAATACTTACATTAAAAAGTTTACTCATTGCTGTTAGTTTATCCATATCTGGCTTTGACTGTCCTAATTCCCATTTAGAAACTGTTTGTCTTGTTACATCTAATTTTTCTGCTAATTGTTCTTGGGATAACATGCTTTTTTTTCGCAATAACATCATCTTTTCTTCAAATTTCATATAAACACTCCTTCTACATTTTTTGATATTAAATTCGGGATCAAATTTAATGGCTCAATAATATCATTTCCGTTTAAGTAAGTCTAGCAACTTACACAGGAACTTTGTCAACGATAGTTAACATCTTGCATAAAATCACTAATTCTCACCTATTCTATAAGAATTATAACACATGAAAAGTTGAAAATAAGAAGGCAAACTTTAAAACTTACCAGCTTTACACAATATATTAAAATTTAAAAAAGTTATACAAATGTACGAAAAATTATGAATTTTATTAGAACTCTATATAGCTTCATGATATAATTATGTTGGTGATAAAATGGAAATAATCGCAGATTACTTAATAGTTCCTCAAAACTATAAAAAAAGACTAATCAAACAATTAAGCCAAGAAAACAAACTATATAATTATAAAATCTTAACTATTAATGAAGTGCAAAAGAAAATATTTTTTGATTATGATGAGCAAGCTATATACTATTTAGTTAAAGAAAAAAATTACACATATAAAAATGCAAAAGAACTACTTACAAATATGTATTATATAGAAAATAAAGATTATCAAAATCAAAAATTAAATAATTTAGTAACTTTAAAAAATGAACTTTTAGAAAAAAAATTATTAAAAGAAGATAATCTATTTAAAAATGCTATACAAAATAAAAATGTTAATATCTATGGTTTTATCCACATTGATAAATGGACAAATCACATAATTGAAATACTAAAAAAATATTCAAACGTAGAGATAATACCTTTAAAAGAAAATGAATATACACATCCAGTTTATGAGTTTTCAAATTTAGATAATGAAATTAATTTTATTGCCAATGACATAATAAGTAAAAATTTAGACTTAAATAAAGTATACCTTGCAAATATAAATAATGATAATATCTCTACAATTAAAAGAATATTTAAAAATTATCATCTTATAATCAACCTAAATGAAGCAAAAACTCTGTACGAAACTACAGAAGGCTTAAAATTTTTACAAGAATTAAATTTAGAAAATATCAAAAATGAAGAAATCAAAAATAGCATTATAAAAGTTTTAAACAAATATAGTTTTGTTAAAAATATAGAAGAAATTCGTGATATTCTAAAAGAAGAATTTAAAATTACTAAAATCAAAAAACAAAAATATAAAAACGCAATTAGTGAAATAGATTTAAAAAATGACATTCCATCAGATGAAGATACTATTTATTTAATAAACCTGAACAAAGAAACTATACCACACAACTATAAAGATGAAGACTATATTTCAGATAGTGAAAAAATGTCTTATTTAGAAAAAACTTATGAAAAAAACAATAATGAATTCTTTATTTGGAAAAACATCTTAAAAAATACCAAAAATTTAATTATTACAAGTTCAAAACAAAACCTTAAAGGTGGTACAAAAACCTCCCCCCTTATTGAAGAACTCAAACTAGACGTTGTTAAAAAAAGTTATGAACCAAGTAATTTTTCAAACAGTAATAACATCTATAATTTAGGTGTTCTTCTTGATGAATACGTTAAGTATGGAAGCTATAATAGCCAAATACCGTTACTACTAAATACTTACCAAAACAATAAGTATATGACTTACGATAACACTTATCATAATATAGACTTTCAATATAACTCTCTAAATTTATCATACACTAAATTAAATGCATTTTATGAATGTCCGTTTAAATATTACTGCTCTTATATTTTAAAACTAGATGATTATCAACAAACTTTTGATGCCTACATGGGCTCACTGTGTCATTACATCTTACAAAATATGTTTAATAAGAATTTTGATTTTGAAAAATGCAAAGAAAATTATCTTCAAGAAAACCCTTATGAGCTTACAGGTGAAAATAAAATATTTATGGAAAAAATACTCTTAGAACTCAAACATGTAATAAGTCACATTAACACTCATTTAAATTTAACAAATTACCAAGAAATAGAATGCGAAAAAAATATTGAAATCCAAAATAGTAAGATTAAATTTACTGGTATTATTGATAAAATAATGAAATACGAAGATAAAATTATCATAATTGACTATAAAACTGGGGAAACTGATATTGATTTAAGACTAGCACCATACGGCTTAAAACTTCAATTACCAATTTATATTTATTTAATAAAATACTTATATCCAAAATCTCAAATAGTCGGTATTTACTTACAAAATATCATAAGTCCAATAATTAACTACATTCCTGACAAAACAAAATTAGATCAAATAGACGACCATTTAAAATTAAATGGATACACCCTTGGTAATGAAACTTTAATAAGTGAATTTGACCCAACTTACGAAAATAGCGAGTACATCAAAAGCTTATCGCTTACTCAAAACGGCTTCGGCAGATTTGCTAAACTACTTACAGAAAAAGAATTTAATGATTTAGGTGCCTTTGCTGAAGAAAAAATAAATGAAATGATTTATAACATAAACAAAGCTAATTTTAAAATAGAACCCAAAATAAAAGGTACAGATAACATTAGTTGTAAATTTTGCAAATATCAAAGTATCTGCTTTAAAACTGAAAAAGACAATAAATATATTTATCCTGATGATAAATTAGAATTTTTAAGAGGTGATAATAATGCCTAAATGGACAAAAGAACAAGAATTAGCAATTAATACTGAAGGAAGTAACATTATTATTTCTGCTGGTGCTGGTTCTGGAAAAACTGCTGTATTAACCGAGCGTGTAATTACAAAATTAAAAAATGGCACTCATATTAATGAATTATTAATACTAACATTTACTAACAATGCCGCTGCCGAAATGAAAGAAAGAATAAAAAAAGCAATCAGCAAAATTCCTGAATTATCAGAAGAAATGAATCTGATTGAAAGCGCTAGTATCACAACTTTTGATGCATACGTATTATCCCTTGTAAAAAAATATCATTACTATCTAAACTTAGACGCTGGACTAAGCATCATAGACTCATCAATTATCAAATTAGAAAAACAAAAGATAATTGACCAAATATTTGCAAACAAATACCAAGAAAACAATCAAAACTTTATTAACTTTGTTACCAAATACTGCATAAAAAACGATAAAATTCTTAGAAAAAAAATCTTATCTTTAGATAGTTCCCTAGATTTAATAATTAATAAAGAAGAATACATTTCCAATTATATTGAAAATTATTATAGTGAAGACAATCTAAACTCGCTATTTAAATCCTATGAATCCCTTATACTAAATAAAGTAAATTCTATCAAAAACAGCCTAGAAAATATGGGTTATGAAATTGAAGAAAAAGCCTATCAAAAATTTTATACTGTTTTATCACCCTTAATTAAATCTACTTCTTATGATGAAATTAGATCATCTATAAATTTCACAATGCCAAGACTACCCAATGGCTCTACTGAAAAATCTAAATATTATAAAACACAAATAAGTGAAATTTCCGAATCAATTAAAGAGTTATGTTACTACAATAAAGAAGCACTTTTAAATAACTTAAAAAGTACTAAAAATGATGCCAGTATCATCATTGAAATAATTAAGGAATTGCATCAAAAAACTGAAAATTATAAATACTCAAAAAATATGTTTGAATTTAATGATATAAGTAAATTAGCTATTAAATTAATAAAAAGTAATGAATTAGTTAGAGAAAGCTTAAAAAACTCTTTTAAAGAAATTATGATAGATGAATACCAAGATACCAGTGACATGCAAGAAACATTTATATCACTTATTGAAAATAATAATGTCTATATGGTTGGTGACGTTAAACAATCTATATATCGTTTCCGTAACGCTAATCCGGATATTTTCAAAATAAAATATGATAAATATAAAAACAATGATGGTGGTATAAAAATAGACTTAAATAAAAACTTTCGTTCACGAGAGCAAGTCCTAGACAGCATAAATGAAATATTCAATCACATAATGGACGACTTTATCGGTAATGCAAATTATCAAAAAGAACATAAACTTATTTTTGGAAATCAAGGATTTTATATTTTTGGAAGTAACAAATATAATAATAACTTAGAAATCTATAATTATGAAAAAGATAAAGACCACACTAAAGAAGAAATAGAAGCATTTATCATTGGTAATGACATAAAAGATAAAATTAAT
>URUT01000006.1 GCA_900551105.1 uncultured Mycoplasmatota bacterium | reverse complement strand
TTAGACATATAAAAACCTCGTTTCTTTTTTTGTCCAAGAAACGGGGTTCATATCAATTTAGTCTCTTACTTTAATATGAAGTTCTCTTAATTGTTTTTCATCTAATTCGTTTGGACCACCCATTAATAAATCTACGCCTGAAACATTTGGTGGGAATATTTGGACTTCTCTTAGGTTTTCTTCACCGGTAAGTAGCATAATGATTCTATCAATTCCAGGAGCCATACCTGCATGAGGAGGCGCTCCATATTGGAATGCAGTGTAAAGTGATCTAAATTTATTTTTAATTACGTCTTCATTATAACCAACGATATCAAAGGCTTTTTTCATAATTTCAATATCATGATTACGAACAGCACCTGAACTCATTTCATAGCCGTTACATACAAAGTCGTACTGAATTGCGGTGATGTTTAGTGGGTCTTCATTGTTTAACGCTTCTAACCCACCTTTTGGCATACTAAATGGATTATGACCAAAATCTAATGAACCAGTCTCTTCGTTTTCTTCATACATTGGAAAGTCATTAATAATGCAGAACTCAAAACGATTTTCATCTATTAAGTCTAGTTCTTTACCTAATTTTGTACGTAGTAAGCCAGCTAGTTTTGGTGTCTTTTTAGGTTCATCTGCAATAATAAATAATACATCATTTGCTTCTAAGTTGTATTCTTTAATTAGGCTTGCTCTAATATTATCATTTAGATACTTATCTACTGATGATTTAAATGTTTTGTCTTCATTTACTTTAATGTATGATAGACCGTGAGCTCCAACGCTTTTAACATATTCTTCTATTTGTTTGAACCAAGAATTTGATTTGTCTACATTACTTGCTTTAATAATTCTAATGCATTTATTTTTAAATGGTTCAAATTCACTTTCACTTAGGATGCTTCCATCAGTAATGATTAATGGGTTTCTTAAATCCGGTTTATCACTTCCGTATTTTAGCATTGCTTCTTTATAAGATATTCTTCTAAATGGATATGGTGATACTTCTTTGTTTCCAAAGGTTTTAAATACATTATAGAAGATTTTTTCACCAACACTATAAACATCTTCTTCAGTAGCAAAGCTCATTTCTAAGTCTAACTGGTAGAATTCTAAAGTACGGTCTGCACGGCAGTCTTCATCTCTAAAGCATGGCGCAATTTGGAAGTACTTGTTAAAGCCACTTACCATTAAAAGTTGTTTATAAATTTGTGGTGCTTGAGGAAGTGCGTAAAATTTTCCTTTGTAGTTTCTTGATGGAATAACAAAGTCTCTAGCGCCTTCTGGACTGCTTGTAGTTATTATTGGAGTAGCTATTTCAGTAAATCCTAGTTCCTTCATAAGTGATCTCATGTAGTCAATTACTTTAGATCTAAATAGAACTGTTTGATGATGTTTTTCGTTTCTTAAGTCTAAGTAACGATATTTTAATCTTGTTTCTTCACTCGCATTTTCCGGATGGTTAATTTCAAATGGCAATGTACTTGCGCATTTACCTAGAATTTCAAATGAGATTAGTTCTAATTCAATGTCTCCTGTTTTCATGTTAGGATTTACCATGTCAGGAGTTCTTTTTTTAACAATTCCTTCTAGGGTAATAGTGCTTTCTCTTGTTACATCATTAAATTCTTCTGGTTTATTACTAATTACTTGGATAGTTCCAGTTTCATCACGAATAAGTAAAAACATTAGATTTGCACCTAGGTTACGAATTTGTTCAATCCAACCAGCAATACGAACTTTTTGACCTTCTAATTTGCTTGTTACTTCTTCAGCAAATAATTCACGATAAATATTTCCTTTCATTTTATACCTTCTTTCTAATTAAAAAACAGTGATCAATCCTAAACAAGGACGAATCACTGTTAATCCGCGGTACCACCTTTATTACTTTAAAAGTCTCTCTTTATGAATAACGGCATTAACCGGCTTAGTCTACTTGATTCTTTAAGCACTCATGGTGTCTAAAAGATTACTTCTATATTAACTTTCACCTAGTGTTAACTCTCTTTGATAGAATATTAATCTTCCTTGTCCAATCAACGTTTATAAATATATTTATAATACTTTTTTTTAAATATTGCAAGTAGTTTTTATGCTATTTTACTAAAAATGTAGCATAAAGTGGTACTGATTTAATCTTACTATTTTCATCATATCCAAAGTTTTTGGTACTGATGCGTACTGCATATTTAGGGTTATAATTTTCAATATATGTTTTTAAGCTTTTAGATTGAGTATTATCTGCTGCTTTTACCTCTACTGGGATAATCCCGTCTTCGTTATAAAGTAAGAAATCTACCTCAGCAATTCCATCACTTAGCCAGTAATATAAACTTATCTTGTTACTTACTAACTGAGTTGCTACATAGTTTTCTGTAATTGCCCCTTTAAATAATGAGATATTATCTAGTACTATATCGCTATATTTAATTTCAAGCATGTGATTTAATAGGCCAACGTCATTAATGAATAGTTTAAAGTTTTCGTTATCTTCAAAAGCTTTTAATGGAATTAACGGTTTAGTTATTCTTTTTGATGAGATAATTAAGTTACTTGCTTCTAGCCAAGATAATGGTAATACATAATCTCTAGACCTTGCATTTTTATCAATTTTATTAAACTGGAACTTTTTGCTTTCATTTGCTATTTGAGCTGGTACAGATCTGTATGTCTTTTCTATTTTAATAGTTTCTGCTTCGCTCGTTACATATTTTTTCATATCTTTAATATATGAATTTATGATATCATCTTTAATTGATGAGTCATATTTCATGATGTCACAGTTAACACTAATAAAGTTTTTAACTGATTCTGGCATTCCACCTGATATTAAATAATAACGATAAAACTCTAGGGCTTGGTTGTGTAACTGCTCTATTAGAGGTTTATTTGTTTCATAGGATTTTTTAATTTCAGCTAATAAGCTTTCACGGTTATTTGCAATTAAGAATTCTTCAAAATCCATCGGATATAATGTTAGCATTTTGACTTTACCAACTGGAAATGAGAATTTGGCACGATTTAATTTGACACCTAGAAGGCTTCCAGCACAAATGATATTTACGTTATTATGACTTTCACAAAAAAATTTTAATTCAGCTATTAGTGCTTCTGATTCTTGGATTTCATCTATAAATATTATAGAATTAGGCGTATCAAAGTCAAAATTAATAATTGTTTTTAAATAATTATATTTCTCTTCTGAATTAATATCTGTTCTTTTATATAAATCAATAATATTTTGATTTTCAAAAAGATTTATTTTTTTATAGTGCTCGTATTCATTTTCACAAAACTTTTCAATAATGTAGGTTTTTCCTACCTGTCTTGCTCCTAAAATCATTAATGGTTTATTTTCTTTATTATTTTTCCATTCTAAAAGTTCATTATATATCTTTCTTTTCATACAATCACCATGCTAATTATAGCTTAATTACGGCAAATTGTCAATTTATTTCACATAATCCGAATGACTTTTTACTAAATGTTTCACATTTTTCTAACGACTTTTTGTTAATTATTTCACATTTTTCTAACGACTTTTAATTTTTTTGAAGCTTTTAGGCATAAAAATAATGTCTTTTAGCAGATATATACCAGGAAACAAAATAAGAGTTTCTATGTGAGTTAAAGTATATCCTAGATATTCAAATATATTAAAACCAACAGTAAAAAGATTTAGATTAAGTATCCAAAATGATAATGAATAACTAGTTATAAGTAAGCCTAATAATATTTTAGTCATATTACATTTTATTGTTTATTTAAAATAAAAAGACCTTAGGGGTCTTAATTATCTAATTTTAGTAGTTTAATCATAGTTCTTAACATTTGGCATGTATAGCCTAGTTCATTATCATACCAAGCTACTACTTTTACTACGTGATTGTCACAATCTAATACTTTAGTAGCTGACCCATCAACTAGTGCTCCGCATCTATTACCAATGATGTCACTTGATACTACTGGATCTTCTGTATATTTTAAAATCACATTGGCGTTTGCTTTAAATGCCGCATTTAATGTTTCAATAGATACCTCTTTATTTAAGTTTAGGGTTAAATCTACACATGAACCGTCAACAACAGGAACTCTAAAAGCCACACCATCTAGTTTGCCTTCAAGAGATGGAATAACCTTTCCAACTGCTGATGCTGCACCGGTTGAGGTAGGAATAATATTATTAACAGCGGCTCTACCTCTTCTTGATGAAATACCCTTTTTATGTGGGCCATCTAAAATATTTTGATCATTTGTTAAGGCATGGATGGTTGTCATATAACCTGATGCAATACCAAAGTAATGCTCTATTATTCTAAGTACAGGAGTTAGGCAGTTAGTTGTACATGATGCGGCACTTATTACCTCTTCTTTACCCGTTAAAGTATTATCGTTTACACCAAAGACAACAGTTTTCATATCGCCTTTTCCTGGAGCCGAGATTACAACGTGTTTAGCACCTGCTTTAATATGTTTCATAGCATCTTCTAATTTAGTGAATTTACCAGTACATTCTAATACACAGTCTACTTCTAATTCTTTCCACGGGCACATTTCTGGATCATCATATTTAAATGTTTTAATTAATCTATCCTCAAATATAATTCCTTCTTCAGTAAAACCAATACTATCTTCTTCAAAGCCACCTTGGGCTGAATCATATTTTAGTAAGTAAGCCATTTCTTCACTTGTACCATGACCATTTACTCCCACTACAACATATTCCTTGCTTCCAATTAATTCTCTAAAAGCTAAGCGACCAATACGACCAAAACCATTAATTACTATTTTTTTCATATCTATATCCTTTCTATATTTCTCTAAATATTTGTCTTTGTTTAATTACTGCAAATGTAAATACACCTATAATTAGTGATATTCCTAAAATTAAGTAGTTATTTTCAATACCTGTTTTAGGATTTTTTTCTTCGTTGTTTGTACTATTAATTTCTTCTGTTTTATTATCATTTTTAACGTCATTATTATCATTAGTTGAGTCTCCACCTAAAGAACTTGCATAACCGTCAATCTTGGAAAAGTTAGCATTAGGATTAACTGTTATCTCGCCTATGATATAATACTCGTCTTCATTTTGAGTAAGGCCAGGTATTTTACTTATATCATTACTGATTTTATATGAGTAAGAATTTATCATATTTTCTTTATTATCACTGATAACTTTAGGAGTAGATAAGTCTCCGTATTGATTTTTTACTACCTCTAGAGCATACTGTCCAAATTCACTTTCTTTAATAACTAGTATTCCTTCACTTTCTGAGCCATCGGCATCATCAGGTATTATCATCATTAATTTTATAATAAGCTTTTTCAGTTTGTCCATCACTAGTCACCTCTAAAGTTTTATTTGTTTTATCTAATTTAATTTCGCCTTTAACAGATGTATTTTCAGTAGTAGTTCCATTTTTTAAAGTTTCATATAATTTATTTACTTGTTTTTCTAATAAATCATCTGTTAGAGTTATTTGGGCTTTTACCGAAATTGGAATTAGAGCTAGAACTGCTAGAGCAATCTTTGCTATATTCTTTTTCATTGTTTACCTACTTTCACTCAAAATAGCTTCCACCAATAAATTCTCTTAAGACATTAGTATCAGTTACATATTCACTTGGAATTGGGAAGAACATTTGTAATTCATTAATTAGTCTTCTTGCTTCTTTATAGTATTTTGAATCTATGGGAACACTGTATAGAAGTGGTTCTACATATACTTTTAAGACGCCCATTTCATAGATGTAGGCAGTATTAATTATCATGTCTGCTTGGGGTGTAAATGGGAAGATATATTTTGTTTCCCCTGCTCTTACGCTTTCCCAAGTTTTTAAGGTGTGAACTACATCATATCCTCTTGTTAAATTATCTCTTACAATTCTTCTGATTAATCTAATGTCAACGGTTGATAAGTGATTATGTCTATCTATATTTAGTGGAATAAACGGACTTAAGTAGATTTTCATTTTGTCTTTACTTGGAATGTGGGCAGTTAGATTTTCATTTAAACAGTGTAAGCCTTCAATAAGTAAAATGTCATTTTCTTTCATCGTAATATTTTTATCTTTGTATTCTTTATGACCGGTAAAGAAATTAAATGTTGGAATGCAGACTGTTTTACCTGCTAGTAAGTCGTTTAGCTGAGTGTTAAAAAGATTTAGGTCGATGGCTTCTAGACATTCATAGTCTTTGTTACCTTGTTCATCTTTAGGAGTATCTTCTCTTTCTACAAAGTAGTCATCTAAACTTAAGTATATTGGATTTAAGCCTAGAGAGCTTAAATATAGCGATAGTTTTCTAGTTGTTGTTGTTTTACCACTTGATGAGGGGCCGCCTAGTAAGATAACCTTTTTCTGTTCTCTTTTGATGGTTTTAGCAGCTTCACAGATTTGATCGTCCATGACAATATCGTTTCTTTTAATTAATGTTTTAATCATACTATTGGAAATAGCTTTATTTAAATCGGCAGCATAAATTATATTTTGACTTCTAAGCCACGAGCGATATTCAGAAAAACTTTTAATAATTAGTTCTTGATGTACATATTTTGGTACAACATAATCGTCATTTATAGGAAATGTTAGTACGAGATTGTTGTTTTCTAGATAGTTTAGATCAAAGGTTTTTAGTTCACCTGTTGATGCTGGCATATCACACATGAAATAGTTATAGTAGCCAAGAAGTTCATACATAGTTACAGTTTTACCGTTTAGATTTTGAACGTTACCAGCTTTTTCTAAGAAGTTCTTTTTGATGTAATAATTATAAGCATCTTCTTTAGTAACGACTTTTTTAGAAATCTTATGATTTTCACTGATGATAGTTTGCATGGTATTTTTGAGATTGGTTATATCTTCTTCGCTTAAATTTTTTTCAGTCATAACATGACAGTACAAACCTTTATCTATTGAGTTTAGATAATGGATATCACAGTTATAGAGTTTTTTTACAGCTACGTATAAAACAAACTTTAAACCTGCTTGATATTTTTTTTGAACATATCTATCTAGTAGCATGTTAACACTTCCCTTTATTCTATAGTTAAGTATATCAAATTATGGCGAAAAAAAAAACTCTTTTTTATGTATAATTTTGAGGCTTTTTATTTAAAATAGTATTAGGTGAAAAAAATGGTTCTAATACCCAATATAATTGATAGAAATATTAGTGGTGATAAGATATATGACATTTATACAAAGCTACTTGCAAATAGGATTATTTTTTTAAGTGGCGAGATTAACAGTGATTTAGCTAATTTAGTGGTTTCTGAACTTTTATATTTAGATTCTTTAAGTCATGATGATATATTTATTTATATTAATTCTCCAGGTGGTGAGGTTACTAATGGGCTTGCTATTTATGATACGATGAATTATGTAAAAAGTAATGTAGCAACTGTTGCTACTGGGTTATGTGCTAGTATGGCAGCAATTATTTTAGCAGCTGGTGAAAAAGGCAAAAGAATGGCTTTACCAAATTCTGAGGTGATGATACATCAAGTTTTAGGTGGCACTCAAGGGCAAGCAACTGATATTAAAATTCAGGCAGAGAGAATATTAAAGATGAAAAGTAAACTTAATGGAATACTTTCTAAGTTAACTGGTAAAAATATCAAAAAAATAGATAATGATACAGAAAGAGATCATTATCTAGATGCTAAGGAAGCACTTAGCTATGGAATAATTGATAAGATACTTAATCAATAACACTATTTAAATTAATAGCGCTACTTCTACCAATATTACCTACTTTATCTTTAGTCCATACATAGTAAGTACCATTTTCGGTAATTTGATAACTAAGCTTATCAAATTTTTTTGTTTCTTCTATTATTACCCAGTTACTAGGAGCACTAGTAGTTTTAGATATTTGATATGCTACTACGCCACTTTCATTATCGGTTATTTGACCGGTTAATATTTTAGTTTTTTCATCAAAAGAAATATTATTTACCTTTGGTGCAGTATTATCAATATTATTAATAATTATTTCTTTTTTACTCATATTATTTGATAAGTCTTTAACGCAGATGTAATAAGTACCATTTTCGGTTATTTCTTCTTCAATTAAATTTAAATTAGTATTTTTAAATGAAGAACAGTTAGTATCTACTGCATAAGAAGCGATACCTGAGTCATCATCTAAAATATTAGCCTTTAAAGTTACACTTTTTACATATTTATCTTTATTATAAGAGATATTTTCTATTTTAGGTGCTGTATCATCGACAATAATTATATTTGATGAATACTCTTCGTTATTATAGATATAAGTTATTTCATGGATGCCAATTGAGTTAAATGTGTAGTCACTTTTTAGTTTAATGTTATCAGTAGTTAAAACATCTTTTTCTACTTTACCATCTTTAGTAATACATAATTTATTAGTGTTAATTATATCTTCTAAAGAGTACTTAATGTCACTGATATTATACATTAGAGTTTTAATATTTAAGCCATCTTTAAAATTATTTGGATAATCTATAACGTAATTATTATACTCATCTAAAGAGATACCGATAGTTTCAATAGATGCTTCTTCTTTAGTTTTGGGATTAATTAAGTTAGCCACTAAATAATTATCATCTTCTAGCTCTTTAATAGAAATTGTGTAGTAGAAATAATCACTACTTAATTTATCTTTAATGTCTTTATGAGCATTTAAATATTTAGTCGTGCTATTAATAATTAAAGCTTTATAGTCATTATACTTACTTAGTTTGTTCTTATTAATGTAGTTGTTAACAATCAGAAAAATACTTACTATAAAAAGTATAATAAGTATTGTAATTGTTATTTTATCTACATAAGAATGTTCTTTATTTTTCATATTTCACCTGTTATTTTGGGAAGATTTTATTGTTTACCTTACTTTCTCGTTTTATCACTCGAAGGGTTTCTCGGGACATCTGCGATTGACGATTTCGACCTTTATGAACTTTCGCCCTGTTACGAAACGATTTTGTATGGGGTATCACTGGTACCATTTCCAGTTACGTTGGTCGTCGATTTAAGAGAAATTGAAGGGCGAACCGAGCCGGTGTAACTCACGCCGGCGATGAAGAAGGAGCCATAGCTGCCGCCCTCTCTGCCGCCGACGTTCCAAACGTAAGCGCCGCTGCCAACGAAGGTGCAAGGCGACAAGGACCACCACCAACCATAACTTGAATTTTCTTGTAAATAAGTTGTAGTATTATATAAACCACCAGCATATCCTGCGAATGCTAGTTCATCTGCTGTTATTAAACCTACTTTAGATGTTATTTTACTTAATTCTCCATTGCATATTAAACTAGGACCAGTGCCTCCAGCACCACCACTTGTACTTACTAATCTTTGTGTTGCTCCATAATATGTGCTATTTGTACCATATCCTAAACCATTTGGTGCCACACTAAATGGATCATAACTTGTATCCGTCACATTTGTTTTATCATTACACCATACGCTATTATCTATTATGCTTTCATATGTTTTTAGATTATTATTATACCATGTTTCTAAATTAGTTAGTATGGTACTTTTATTAGTGTTTGCATGAGTAGCAGCATATTTACTTGAATTAGGTGTTCCATACATGAAACCTACATAAGCATTATCATCATTATTTGTATTAAATGCACTTTCAAAAGTTGTGCCAGAGTATCTTGCAAATGCTGCATCGACACTGTTATTTGCTGAATTACAAGGATTAGCTGCTCCCGCTGTATTATCATTATGTAAAATAAGTTTTACTGAACCATCTCCTCCAACTCTTACTATTCTCCAGCACTTATTAGCAAACTGTACATAGTTATTTTTTACTGCACCTCTAAAATAATAGCTTGTTCCATAATCATCTTCAGTACTTGCTAGTAAGGCTTCTGTCGTATTTTTATTTGAACTTATTTGTTTGTATGTAAAACTATTTTGTGTAGCACTTACTACATAATATACGCCATCTAAATCAGTTGTGGTCTTCATTGTACCTGCAGTGCTTGAACCAGTGTTCGAAATATAAGAAGATATTAGATATTTACCAACTAAACTTGAATATGAATTAGCATATGTATCACTTGTTACTGATGCTCCAGTTAAATTAAACTTAGTACCATTTGCTTCCCAACCAGTACCATAAGTTATATAATATGCCTGCTCATTTGTTGTTACACTTTCTGTCTGACTTGGCGCATCATCTAATGTATGAGCACTAACTTCTTTTCCTGGTATGGTTATAGGTTCAGAGATTTCTGTGTTATTTCTTAATGATGCAAGTAGTGTTCCATCTTTAGCACTATTCCATCCATTTGGTGCTGGGGCTTTTATTGCTACTGTTGCTACTACTATTTTGCCTTCCCATCTTTTGTTTAGACCTTGTTCTATATTTGTGTCAGCATCTAACCATATTCTTAAGTCGTAAGTAAGCTCTTGATTTGGTCCCATTTTTATTTCTAGTAGTTTGTACCCTTTTCTAGAGTTATCTAGGTCTACTAGTTCTTGTTTTCCTAGGTGCATATTGCCTTGTGTTAAAACATCACTTTTTGATAGATTTACTTTTACATAATTATCGTTTAGGTAAGTTGTACTTGTTTGAGTGCGGTATTCACTGTCAATCGTGATTGTTGCTTTTACATAATTAGTACAGTTATTTTTTATAGTAAATGTGTATGGAGTTCCTTTGATACCCTCTTCATCAGTTACGGGGTAAACGTCTGTTAGAGCTATTTTTGATGTTTGCTCAGTTAGTGTTGTACTAAAGCAAGTTCTTGATGCTAAGCTGTTGTTATCTTTTTGTGATAATACTAATCTAAAATAAGCATAAGATACTCCAATTATACATACTACTGTTATTAGTAAAGTTATATAGATTTTAATTTTTTTATCGTTATTATTTTCCATATTTACACACCTATTTTCTTACTTAATTATATAAAATTATGTAGGTAGTAGTCAAGGATGAATTATTTGGCGTTTTGATGTTTGCTTACTAGTTCGTTTAGTTTACGCATGTGATGATTGATTCCTGATTTGGTTATTGATTTGCCAGTTTCTAGGCTGATAATTTCTGCTAGTTGTCCTAGGGATGTGTCTGGATATTTCTTTTTGTAGTTTAGAATTTCTTTGGATTTGTCATCTAGTAGATTAAATAAATCGTTGTCTTCTAAGTATTTGATATTATCTAAAACTATTTTGCTTGATTTAAGAGTTTTTTCCATGTTTGCTTGTTCACAGTTGTTTAGTCTATTTACCATGTTTTTGTGATCTTTATAGATTCTGATGTCTTCAAAGTAAAATAATGAGTTTACTGCTCCTAGGGATTTAATAAAGTCAGCAATGTTTTCACTAGATTTAATATAAATCATGTATTCTCTTTCTCTTTTTAGGATTTTGCTTTTTAATTTTAAGCTTAGTAGAACGTCATTAATAGTTTTTGCATCTTTTTCTTCTTTGACTAGAAACTCTAAGTGGTATTGATTTTTCTTTGGGTCATTTATACTACCACATGATAAAAATACACCTTTTAAGAATGCTCTTTTGGCTTCATTGCTTTCAGATTTAATATTTTCTAGAGTCCCTTCGATGTCAGCAATGATGGTGTCTAGTTTCTCTTTGATTTCTAATATATATAAGTTTCTTACTTTAAATCTTTTCATAGTTCTAGTTGTTAGTTTAATATCAATGTTATAAATTTCTTTTAAGTTTTTAAAGACCCATCTTGCGACAGAGGCATTAATGATGGTTACTGATAAAGTGTCATTTTGAAGGGCACTATTAAAATGCAAATATGTGCATACTGCGGTTAATTCTTCGGGTACGTTTTGAAAGTCTTTAGTTATTTCTTCTTTTATTTGCGTTGTGAATGTCATTGTTCATCTCTTTTCATTAGATATGAAAATATTAAATAAGCTGTTTTTAGTGAGTCGTGTCTGATTATTCCTTCCTCTAAAGTAAATATTTTATCTGCTAGAAGTTCTACGTTCATATCTTTGATTTTTCTTTTATCTAGTTTTACTTGATCTTTTTGCTCTTTAGTCATGTATTTTTTTAGTTCTTTTTGTGGAAGGTGAGAATTATTAGCAATTACGGCATCTATTTTTACGTATCTTTCTAAAACTTTTAAGTGGTCTGATACGCCAAAGTTATCAGTTTCTCCTGGCTGAGTAAATAGATTTGCAATATACATTTTAGGTGCTGATGTGGCATTTATTTTTTCAGCTACTTCAGGAATAATTAAGTGTGGCAAGATGCTTGTATAAAGTGAGCCTGGACTAAAGATAATTAAGTCGGCTTCTTCTATTGCTTTAAATACTTTTTTATTTACTTTTATTTTTTTGTTGTAAGTTAATTCAGTTATTGGTTTGCCATTTTGAGTAATTTGTTCTTCCCCTACTATTTTTTTGCCATCAGCATAGTGACCAACAATTTCAATAACATCTTCGCTTATTGGCAGGATTGTACCTTTAATATTTAACATACCACACATGATATTTATAGCGTCAGTTAGATTTCCTTTTATGTCGTATAGAGCTGCTAGAAGAAAGTTTTTTACAGCATGATTTTCTAAGCTGGTATTTTTAAAACGGTACCTTAATAGTTTCTTAATGTCTTCACTAGTATTTGCCATACTGATCATTACAGTTGCTATATCACCTATTGCGGGAATATTCATTTCTTTTTTTAGAATACCTGTTGATGAACCATTATCACTTACGGAAATAATTGCAGTTACATTTACAGGGAATAGTTTTAAACCTTTTAAGATGTGAGATAAGCCGGTGCCACCTCCAAAAACAACTACGTTTTTCATTTAATCACCTACTGGTATAATATAATATTATTGATTTTTTAGCAAGGATTTCGGCAAATTATAGCGTAAAATTTAAGTGGTTAAATTTTTTTAACATTTCATTACACTTAAAAAGTGGTATTATCTTGAATACCACCATTTTCCTTTATTAGGTAATTTAGCTACTTCTTTAGAATCTATTAAGTGAGCTAAGAAACTACTATATGATACGTAAGAGTTCTTATCACCATACCAACCAGTTGCTACTGAGAAGTGTAAATGGGCGCCGGTTGAACAAGTTTCCCAAGCCCAGGTTCCTTTGCCACCACCAACAGTACCTACTACAGTGTTTGAGTTTACTTTATCACCGATACTAACGTTAATGTTTAGTAAGTGCATGTATAAACTAGTGTATTTTTTACCACCTATTGTATGCCATACGTATACTTGATTACCACCACATTTAGCTTTACGAATGATTTTACCTACTGTACCATTGGCAGTTGCATATACATTAGTTCCTTCTTTATTACCACCAATATCAGTACCACTATGAAATTTAGTTCCTTTTCCTGTTAATGGATTAATTCTATAACCATAATAACTGGTTATTGTACCTTTAACTAAAGGCTTTCTAAACATTGTATCACCTTTTACGGAAATACATTCGTAGATATTTTGATTTTCGCCACATCCTAACTCTTTGTAGTAATTTAATAATTCTTGTGTAGAGTCTATTTCATCTTGAATGTCCATTACGATGTCAGAATATGCTGCGAGTTTATCGCCGAGCTTATCTATGTTAGTTTCGTATTCTGAAACTTTTTTATTTAGTTCTACTTCTTTGTTTGCTAAGTCTACTTGTAATTGTTCATTTTGAATTATTTTTTCATTCCAACCATCAATTAGTTCTTTATTATAATCAATTACTTGTTTGATTACAGTGTAACGATAAACAAAGTCGGCGTAGCTTTCTGCTTTAAAAATATAATCCATGTAAGCATTATCTGCACCGTTAATTTGGTAAGAGTTCATTAAACTTTTAATATTTTCAGTGCCTTCTTCTATTTCTTTGTCTAACTTTTTTATTTCTAGTCTTGCAGTTTCTATTTGATTTCTGCCTTCAGTTATTTCATTTTTTGTATTGTTTAGTTTATTTGTCGTAGTATTTATTTCGCTTTGAGTTTGAGCTTTTTTATTTCCTTGAGCTTGTTTTTTAGCTTTTAGGGCTTCTATTTCTTTTCTTAGTTCAGCGATGGTGTTAGCACTTGATGCATTTACTTTGGGCATAAATACTAAGAGCATAATTATAATTAATAATATTTTACTTATCTTTCTCATACGGTTAAATACTTTCTAACAGCTTTGACACTACCAAACATACCAACTACGGCACCAATTATTAAAATGATTAGGGATGCTTTATAAACAATGGCATCAGGATTTACTAGTTTTATTACGCTAAGGAGGTTTGATGTTCCTAGTGATGATAAAGCATCATAAGCATAGTTGTAACCAAAGATTGTTATAAGGATAGGAATTATAGATCCTAGTACCCCAATAAATAATCCTTCAAACAGAAATGGTAGTTTTATTACTGTATTACTAGTTCCTACTAGTCTCATGATATCTATTTCATTTCTTCTTGAGAAGATGGTTATTTTGATGGTGTTGTTTATTAAGAACGCGGTTACGAGAATTAGGCCTACTACAAGGATAATCGTGCCGGTTTTAATAGCGTCAAATATTTTAATAAGTTCACCAATTGTGCTTTCGCTGTATTTGACTAAATCTATTTTGTCTAGATTTTTGATTGTAGTAACGGTTTCGTTAATGTCTCTTACATCTTTTACTTTTATTATATATGAATCTTGAAATGGATTATCATTTTCTTTCCAACTATCCATCATTTTAGAAAAAGAAGGATATTCACTCATCATGTCATTTTTAATTGTTTCTTTAGATGTAAATGTTACTTTTTCTACGTTATCTATTTTCTTTAATTTTTCTTCAGTCGTTTTTAATTCTTCTTCTGTAATGTCTTTTTGCATAAATACAACAATTGTTAGTTCTTTTTCAATGTCTTTAGTAATGTTGTTAACGTTATATGATACTAATAGTCCAAGTGAGACCAAGATTAGAGTAATTACTGTACAAGTTATTGAGGCCATACTTAAACTAAAATTACGAGCAATGCTTTTAGCTGCTCCGGTTATACTTCTGCCAATTATTCTAAATATTTTCACTTACTTTGTAACTTCCTTTCAAATAGTCTCCTTCTATAAGGCCATTTTGAACTACTACTACTCTTTTTTTCATTCTATTTACGATGTCTTTATCATGAGTTGCCATCACGACGGTAGTTCCTAAATCTTTATTAATTTTTTCAATGAATCCCATTATTTCTTTTGATGTTTCAGGATCTAGATTTCCAGTTGGTTCATCGCATAGTAATAGTTTTGGTTTATTTACAATAGCACGAGCGATGCAAACTCTTTGTTGTTCACCACCTGATAGCTGATGAGGGAAACTTCTTGTTTTATCTTTTAAGCCTACATGCTTTAGGGCATTCATTACTAGTGGTCTTATTTCACTTGAACTCATTCCATAACTTTCTAGAGGGTATGCAACATTTTCATAAGCTGTCAGTTTAGGAAGGAGTTTATAGTCTTGGAACACAATACCAATTTTTCTTCTTAATTTATAAGTTTTATTATTTTTAAGTCTTGATACGTTAACACCGCCAACGTATACGGAACCTTTAGTAACTTTTTCTTCTCTATATAATGTTTTAATTAAAGTAGATTTACCACTTGCAGTAGAACCGATAATGAATACAAAGTCCCCTTTTTTAATTTGTAGGTTTACTCCTGCAAGACCAGTTACTCCATTTTTATATACTTTATAGACATCTTTTAATTCAATAAATTCCATATTCTACTCCTTATATATAATAATTATAACATAAAAATCCAATTATTTTTTGAGGAAATAATTGGATTTGACATTTTATTGATCTTTGTTTTCTAATTCTAGGTTTACGTTGCTAATGGAAGCAAAGCGTTTGGTTATTTTTTCAGTTGTTGTATGGATATCTTCTACATCTTTTGAAACGGTGTTAATGCTTCTTGATAGCTTATCCCATCTTTCACGGTAACGGTTAAATTCAATACCTAGTTTTGTTAGTTCTTCATGAATTACTTTAGCGTATTTGTCTCTTTCAATATTTTTTAGAATCATGCTAATTATTGTTAAAGTGCTCATTAGGGTTGTTGGACTACAAATCCATACTTTAGCTTTATATGAGTATTCAATTAAGTCAGGGTGATAAGCATTGATTTCAGCAAAGATTGCTTCTGCTGGTAAGAACATGATTGCTTCGTTTGCGGTTGTGCCTGGGATGATATATTTATTTTTAATGGCATCTATATGTTTTTTAACATCTATTTTAAAGGCTTTTGTTGCTAGCTCTCTTTCAGCTTTTTCTTTTTTATTATCAATCATTATTTGATAGTGCTCTAAAGGAAATTTTGAATCAATTGCGATAGTACCTAGTGGCTCTGGAGCAAATAGCATAGCATCGGCAATATAGCCGTTTGGTAGTGTATACTGAGTTTGATATATTTTATCATTTACACCAAAAACACTATTTAGGATGTAATTAAGATTAGTCTCACCAAAGATACCTCTAGTCTTTTTATCTGTTAAGACTGACTGAAGTGAAATAATATCATTTGATAGACCATCTATTTTCTTTTGAGCTTCATCTATTTTACTGATTCTTTCTAAAATAGATGTAAATGTTTTATTAGTTTTTTCAAAGCCGACATCTAGTCTTTCATTAACCTTGTTGCTAATTGATTCTAGTCTATTGATGATAACGTCATTTAGACCTTTAAAATCAGTTTCAATATTTTTACTGAAAGAATATTTAAACTCGCCTATTTCTTTGGTTAATTCAGTTTCAAATTTACCTAAACGATAAGTAATTTCTTCATTATTATTTTTTTTAGTTAATAAGATAATTAGTAATATAATAACTATTACTAGTAAAGCGATTATAACGTACTCCATAAAATGACCTCTATTCTATTTTAAATTTTCTATTAATTATTTTGCTTATAACAAAAGATATGACTAAATAAATTGCTATTTTGATTAAGATTTTAGGATTTTGGATGCTTTCAATTAGACCTGTACCAATGAAGCCCCAAAAGTAAACTAAGAAGATTTTACCTATAATTATAGATATTAAATATTTTTTAGCGTCCATGTTTGATAAGCCTGCGGCGATGTTTACCATAAATGCGGGAGTAAATGGAATTGCTATTAAAAGAGTTAATTGTTCTAGTTTTAGTTTATTGGTAACTCTCATAAGCCTTCTTAGTTGTTTATGCTCTTTTTTGTCGAGCATATTATCAAAGTGCTTTTTTAGTTTTGTTCTACATAATTTGTATGAGAAATAACAGCCGATACAAGTGAGTACCCAGCTTATTAAAAAACCAGTTACAGTGCCCATGTAGTAAAAGTTAATTGTTATAAATACTGCTAGTGGAAGAATTGGTAACATGCTTTCAACTAAGATTAAAAGGCAAGCTAAAATTGGAGCAAACGCTCCCATGTTATTCATAATGTTATTAATAATATTGTCAATATCACTTAATATTTCCATAAACATCATTTGTATTATATCACGTATAATACTGAGTAGTAAATTGATTAGTTTTTGATAAGTTGAAACTTTTGATATTTACATTATAATATTTATATTCATTTTTATAAAAATGAATATAAATATCTGCGATTGAGTTTAGGCAAATTATACCAAGGGTCTTTGTATCCATTTCTATGACGGCCTAGCTCTTTTCTTTTTATTATCCTAGTTTTAGAATGTGAGGATTAATTTTTAATCTTATATAACAAGCGTGATGAGGAATATTGAGATTCTAGAGTTCAATCGTATATGAAAGGAAGTATGCCTATGCAAAGTGTTCTAGCCATTGATGTGGCTAAAGGTAAAAGTATGGTATCTTTAATTAGTTCTTGTGGTGAAGTTCTAATTGAACCATATGAAATTAATCATTCTATTAATGATTTTACTAATTTACTTAATAAAATTAATAAGCAAAAATTAGATAATGTTTCTGTAATAATGGAATCTACGGGTATTTATCATAGACCTGTTGAAAGATTTTTCATAAAAAACAACTTCAAAGTATTTGTTATTAATGCATTATACTCAAAAATGTATAAACGTAACTTAAGAAAAACAAAAACCGATAAATTAGATTGTATATCTTTGTCAGAATTATTCTTTAATACTGATTTTAGAGAATATATTAAACCAGATGATATTTATTTAAATATGAATGCTCTATCTAGACAATATCACGCTTTAGATGAACTATGTGTTAATTTAAAAAATAGATATAAAAATTTAGTTTATTTGTGTTTTCCTGAATATGAGTTAATATTTAAAAAGAAAACTATTTATAGTGACTTGGCACTAAGTTTTATTGAAAAATATCCACATGCTGATATTATTTCTAATACTAGAATAGATACATTACAAAATTTCTTTAAAAAGTATGGTTTTAGACATTGGAAAAAGAAACCTGCAACAATAAAAGAATATGCAATCAACTCTTATCCATCTGTTTCGAAAGATGATGAAATAACTTCAAGTCTGTCACAACTTGCAAGATTAATTAATACTTATCAAAAAGAAATAGAAACAATTAAATATAAAATAATATTTTTAGGGAAGAAAACTAAATACTTTGAAAGTATTAATTCTATCTTTGGTATTGGTGAATTTACAGCATCGCTAATAATCGCAGAAATTGGTGACATAAATAGATTTAAAAACATAAAAGAATTAACTGCGTACTGTGGATTAGATCCTTCAATAAAGCAATCTGGTAAATCTATAAATATAAAAGGTCCAATTTCCAAATCTGGAAACAAATATTTAAGAAAAATTCTTTTTGTATCTATATTAAATATTCTAAGTGTTACCAGAGTATGTCATATAGAAAATGATATTGAAACTTATTACAGAAAAAAACGTAATGAAGGAAAACATCATTACGTTGCAACAATTGCATGTACAACTAAACTTCTTCGACAAATTTTTGTACTATGCAAACAATTAGATAAGTAATCAACACCACTTGATTACATTAATATTATATACTAAATAAGCACATAATTTCAAAATTTTAAAAAAATAGAAATTTCGTGTCTTTTCAGTATGCATTAATATAACACAAAAATTTGTTATTGACAAATCTTAGAATGTCATACAAATATTTTTTTAGTTATATACGAACAATCATTTGACACATTTTTTATATTAATATTTTAATAAAACTACACCAAATATAATTATTAGACAAACAATCAGTTTTAAAATTAGTTCCTTGCGGTCTTTATTTAATATAAATTCATATATAGTATTTAAAACTGATGTAAGGGTTAGAAGCGGTGCAACAATGCTTACGACACCAAACTCATAAGCTTTAACTGATGAGATGAGCATTACACTCCAGCAAAAAGCTGCTAATAAGAATTTCTTTTTATCGTATAGATTAAATTCGTCTTTTAACATTTTAAATGTTGTTTTAGTGGTTAGCGTTAAAATTATTGCTGGGATGCCAGTAGTAATCATCGTGTATATTGCAATATTAAATTTACTTGAAAGACTTGTATTAATTAACATTGCTACGGCAAATAAAAAGTTAGAGATTATTAAATAAATAAAATATTTGTTGTATTCAAATTTACCATTTTTGTTTAATCCGAGAAGAAAATTAGCGATGATAATAAGCCCTGCTCCTAAAATTTTGTTTATAACAAGCTCTTCTTTTAGAAAAATGAAACTTAGTACTAACATGAAAACTGAAGATAACTGTTTTAGCATACTAAATGTTGATGGTGCTAGGCCGTATCTTGATTCGGTATTTAGTCTATCAGTTACAGCGTAGATTAAACCTACGATAAAAAGAACGATATATGTACGTGCATCTGATGCTATTTTTATTTTAAAAAACGGGATAAAGATAATAGAAAATGTGCATGTAAGTATTTCTAATAAGATAGTCAGCGAGGTTGCAGATTTCATCTTTTTATTAGCTACTTTAAAACTTTGTGCAAAAATTACAGCAGTTATCAAATAAATTATCACCCAAAATATCCAATTATTAAACATCTATATTCACCTTATTTAGTATACATTGAATTTTTTGAAAATGCTATTATTTTCTTTTTATTTTAGAGGTGCTAATCTTCAGTTTCTAATAACCAATTTATTATATTTTTGACTTTTATTCCATTGAAATCATTGTTTATTGATTTATCCATAGATAAAATTATTTTTTCGTAATTATCAGATATGCTTTCTAAACTTCTTAATTCTCTATTTTTTACTTGTTCATCACTTAATGTTTGGGTTACTTGATAATATTTAATTGTATGCGGATTTTCTGCGACAAAATCAACTTCATAATCAGAAGTTTTTCCTATATTTACTTTATACCCTCTTCTTAATAGTTCTAGATATACTACATTTTCAAGAAGATGTCCTTCATTTATATTTCTAAATCCAAGAATTATATTTCGCAATCCAGTATCAGAAACATAATATTTTCCTAGAGTCTTTAGCAAAGCTTTACTCTTAACATCAGTTCTATCTGCTTTATAAATTATATATGACTTTTCAAGCATATTTAAATAATTATCTATTGTTTGATGATTTGCTTTTTGAACTATCTTATTACTATTTAAGTAATCACTTATTTTATTTGAAGATATTGGACTGCCTACATTATTAAATAAATACTTGATAATGTTTTCTAGCAAGGCTGTGTCTTTGATATTATTTCTATCAATTATATCTTTTTTAACTATGGTATTATATATGTCATTTAAGTATGATAAAATTAATTCATTATTATCTTTGATTAAAGTAATAGCAGGAAGTCCACCAAATTTTAAATATTCATTAAATTTATCTTCTAAATTATTATCATCATATTTATTAAATGTTAAGAATTCCTTAAAAGATAAAGGATACATTTTTATTTCTATATACCTTCCTGATAAAAGCGTAGAAAGCTCGCTTGATAATAAATAAGCGTTAGATCCAGTAATGTATATATCTATATTAAAATCAACTTTAAATGAATTAATTGCTTTTTCCCAAGACTCAACATTTTGAACCTCGTCTAATAATAAGTACATTTTATCATTTTTTATTTTTTCTTTAATGTGTTGATATAAATCTTTATAATTTTTAATATTATCATATAATGCTGACTCAAAATTTATATGAATTATATTTTCTTTTTTTACACCGTTTTTAAGTAAATAATCTTTAAACATTAATAATAATGTTGATTTACCTGAACGCCTTACACCAGTTATAACTTTTATAAATTCAGTATCTTTAGAATCTATCATTTGCTTTAAATATTTTTCTCTAATTATCATATAGTTCATCTCCAAAATAATAATACCACAAAATAATTTATAAGTAAAGTTTTGCAAGTGTATTTGCAAAACTTTTTATTTTTAGAAGTTTTGCAAACCATATTATGGCGTTATATTGGTTTTAATAATCCTTTTTGACTTTATTTTTCCCTACTAATATTAAGAATTATACCAATAGATATCATACTAATAAGCAAGCTTGATCCTCCATAACTAATAAATGGCAAGGTAACGCCAGTTACTGGTACTAGCCCAATTACAACTGAAATATTTAGAATAGTTTGAAAGATTATTTCTATGATAAGCCCAAACGATAAATATTTAGCAAATAAGTCTTTTTGATTTAAGCTTATTTTAATCGTGTTATAAAATAAAGTTAAGAATAAAATACTTAGTATCATAATACCTAAAAAGCCAAATTCTTCACTGATGATAGCAAATATAAAGTCAGTTTGGGGTTCGGGTAAATAGAAATGTTTTTGTACTGAGTTTCCTAAACCTTTACCAAATAGACCAGAAGGTCCAATGGCGTACAAACTTTGAATTATTTGAAAACCACTACCTAATGGATCACTCCAAGGATTTAGAAATGATAAAATACGGGCTAGTCTATATGGTGCAATGATGATAAGAGCGACTATTCCGCCTAAGCCTAGAGTGCCCATTATTCCAAAAAACGATATTTTGATATTAGAAATAAAGAGCATAAACATTAGACTCATAACAATTACCATACCCGTTCCAAAGTCTGGTTCTAACATAATTAGGCCGAAAAAGAGAAAGATTATTAGAAGAATTGGCAGAGTTCCATTTTTAAAAAATTTAATGTTTTTTTCACTTTTTGATAAGTATTTTGCAGTGAAGATTATTAAAGATATTTTTGCAAGTTCACTTGGCTGAATGCCTAACGAGCCAATGCCAAACCAGCTTCTTGAACCATTTCTTACTTGGCCAAGTCCAGGAATTAAAACTAATATTAATAAAATAAAACTACCGAGTAATATAATATTTGAGTATTTGTAATATAATTTGTAATCTATTTTACGGATAAAGTAAATTAAGATTAAACCAATAAAAAAGAAAATTAGCTGATGCCGAACATAGTAGTATGGATCATTAAATTTATATTCACTCCAAATATGGCTTGACGAGTATATCATTAGTAAGCCAAAGGTGGATAATAAAAATGCGGATAAAAAAATTAGTAGGCTTTTTTTCATTTAATCACCTACTAATATTTTATAACCAAACTCCGTAAATAATTCCTACCATTGCTAGAAATAAACCGACTACCCAAAATAGTTTAACTATGTCAGTTTCTTCCCAGCCTAATTCTTCAAAATGATGATGAAGTGGAGCTTTTAAGAATACTTTTTTATGAAATTTTCTGATTGCAATTATTTGAATTGCACTTGATAAGGTTTCTATTACAAATACGCCACCAATAAGTAATAGTGATAATTCGTGTTTCGTTAATATGGCGATAGTGGCAAGAGCACCACCAAGGGCTAGTGAACCAGTATCTCCCATAAATACTTTTGCGGGATGAGTATTAAATACTAGGAAACCTAAAATGGCACCAGTTAATACAAAAGCAAAAATCGCTATTTCTTGATAACCTAGAATCCATTTTGATCCCCAAGCGATAACTCCGTAAGCAAGAATAGCAACGACACTTAAGCCACCTGCTAAGCCATCTAAGCCATCAGATATATTAACTGCATTAGTAGTTCCTACAAGTACTAATAAGATAAAGATTCCAAATACCCAGCCTAGTGACCAATCAATACCAAGAGATGATATTACTAAGTTAGAGTCACCACCATTATTTCTATAAATTATATAGAAGACTAAAGCTATGATAGTTTGAAATATTAATTTACTCACAATGCTAAGTCCTTTATTATTATGAAATTTTACTTTTAAGAAATCATCGACAAAACCTAAAGCACCATAAGCTAAGAAGACAAACATTAAAATTATTAGGTTTGCATTAAATTCAATGCTTCCTCTTAGGTGCAGAATTACCATAATTATGATTGTTGGAATAATAAATATTAAGCCGCCAATTGTTGGTGTTCCATCTTTCTTTAAGTGTCTTTCATTAATTAATTTACTTACACTTTGTCCTACTTTTAATTTTTTTAATATTGGTATTAAGATAACTGCGGCAATTAATGATAAGACAAAGCCAAGCATTAATCCTAAAACTGATTTAGCTAAAATAAGCATACTTTCACCTCGCTTTTAATTATACTATTTTTAATTTAAAGAGTAAACAAGATTTACATAATTTATGTTAATCATCTAGAAGAAGTTTAACTATGCTACCCTCTTTAACCCATATAGAGTTTGGTTCTTGGGCAATGATGTTTGTGCCTTCTCCAGCGTATTCTATTTTAAAATTTTTTAGAGTTTTTTTGGCATCTGATAAGTTCATTCCAATTACGTTTGGTAAGTAATAATATTTTTCATCAAGCCACGTATATTCTCTACTTTTTTCAGCTGGCTCTTCTTTATAATTTTTATAATCTATGATGCTGAGCATGATATTTTTTGCTACTGGAGCTGAAACAGTTCCACCGTACTGGGTCACTCCTTTAGGATTATTTATAGCAACATAGACGACATAGTCTGGTTTGTCTGCTGGAAGAAAACCTACAAAAGATAGTATATAATCTCCTACCATGTATCTGCCATCTTTGACTTTTTGGGCAGTTCCAGTTTTGCCGCCTACACGATAATTTTCAATGTAAGCATTTTTACCAGTGCCATTTGCGACAACGCTTTCTAGAGCATATCTTACTAAACTTGAGGTTTCTTCAGTTATCACACTGCCGTTAAATTTTGGCTGATTTAAAACTATCATTTCATTAGTTTGACTTTCACTAATGCTTTTTACGATGTATGGAGTGTAAAGTTTTCCACCGTTAATTGCAGCACTTACTCCCCTTACTTGTTGTAACGGGGTCTAATAAATGAAACTTTTTGCCTAAATTATCAGAAGTAGTATATACACTTTCTCCTGTCTTAATAAAAATATCCAATTTAATTTGTTTATCACTTTGTTTATGAACTATTATTCTATCTATTATCTCATTAAATATATCACTATAACATTTATCATCTTCTAAACATTTTTCTATTGAACTTTTAATTTCATTAATTTTATTTTCTATATAGTTTTTATCTTTCTTATTACTTTTTAATTCAGTTATTTTATTTTGATAAATAGTTAAATCTTCATTTATTAAATCTATCTGTTTTTTGTAATCTTCTTTAGATAAATATTCTTCCATAACCAGTTCGAGTAATTTATCCTTTTTATTATTTAAAACTAATATTTTAGACTCTAAATTTTTAGTATCTGATTCATTATTATTAGTTTCTAAATAATTTTTACATTCACTTAATATCTCATCAAAAATATTATTTCTTCTTTTAAATAATTTATTAAACATATCTTTAACCACTTCATCTAGTTCTAGTTCAAATACCCTAGGATTAGAACAACCTTTTAAACTTTCACGCCTATATACTTGACATTCCCATACAGGATTATTTTTTCTCTTACCAGCACTTGATCTGTGATAAGTAAGATTATGACATCCACAATATATTTTTCCTGAATATGTATATCTATTTTGAAATACCGCTTTATTAACTGCACGATTTGTAAAACTATCTTGTCGTTGCTTTAGTTTAATATTAGCTCGTTCCCATAGTTCTTCAGATACGATTGGTGGAACATTTTCATAATCTTTATAAATAATCCAATCAGATTCATTTAATCTTTTCTTTTGTTTAGTACGATAATCTAGTACTTTTGATTTGTGTCCACAATAATATCCTTTATATTTGGGATTTTCTATAATTCTAGTAAGTATTGTAGTATCTATTCTTTTTCCTGTTCTACTTTTATAACCTAAATTATATAAATATCTTGATACTTTAGATAATCCATCAGTTGTATTAGCATATCTATCAAATATTATTTTAATCATTTCTGCTTGTTCTTCATCAATTACTAATTTTCCTTTATCTTTTACATAACCATAAATATTAGAGCAACCTAGCACAACACCATTATCAATACTTCTTTTCATACCAAATGAAACTCTTTCAGATAGTCTTCTTACTTCATCTTGAGCAATACTAGACATCATGGTAAGTCTAAGTTCAGAGTCAGGTAATATTGTATTAATATTATCATTTAGAAAATATACACCAACACCATTAGATAATAATTCTTGTGTATACATAATACTATCTAATGTACTTCTTGAAAATCTTGATATTTCTTTAGTTAATATTAAATCAAATTTGTGTCTTTTAGCATCTTCAATCATTCTTAAAAATTCTTCTCTTTTTTTAACTTGTGTACCTGATATACCTTCATCAATATATGAACCTATAAAGCACCAGTTAGGAACTTTACTAATATATTCATTAAAGAAAGATATTTGACTTTGCAAAGAATGTAATTGTTCATCTTTATCAGTTGATACTCTTGCATAAAAACATACTCTTAAATTTAATTCTTGTAGTGGAACACCTTTCATAATATTATTCCTAACTGTATATAAGTCCATAATCACACCTCCTAAGTTAAAATTTTATAATTATTCAAATCATTTATATATTCATCATTAATTTTACTTTTTTCAAATTCTATTTTATTTAACAATTTATTAATACAAAAATTATACATTTCATCATCTATAACACTTTTTCTTTTTAAATATTCAAGTAATTTTATACTTGTTTCTATTTCTATTATTTTAGATGGAACTTTATTTATGTTTTCCATATACTTTGTCCTTTCTTTTAAGTTTATTTTTATAAAAACTAAAAAAGAACTTAAGGTATTAAGTTCTACAAAAAATTTGAAAACTTAAATACCTCAAAGGACAAAATTAGACTAAATCATCATTTGAAATAAATTAAGTTTTCAAATAACAATTTAGTTTTTAATAATTAATATTCTATAACTCTTCTAGCTATTTCATAGCCATCAATAATATCAGGTAATAATTCATCATGTTCTAATATCAAAAATAATTCTATAAGTACATCTTTCTTTTTTTTAAATGACAATCTTTCAAATCTTCGTATCATCTTTTTATATTCTTTTGGATAAAGACGATAAAGATTATAATTATAGTTCCAATACTCTTTAATATCAATTACTAAATAAGGATAATCAATACTGCTTGGATTAAATATTTCTATATCAATACTATCATCAAGTAAATTAGGATTAACTTCATTCAAACTATTAATTTGATTTTTATCCCATAAGTTAAAAATATAATCAATAAATTTTAGTTTATTTTCTTTATCAAGTTGATTTATTTTTAACACTAATTCTTTTACTTCATTACTTGTATTTTTTAAATACATATTAAACACACTCCTTCATTTCTAATTTAAGTCATTTTAAGGGACATTATTTTTTTATACTAATAACTGATTAAGATTAATATCAAAGTCTCACATTTCATAAATTAGACATCAATAAATTAAAATTTAGTTTTAATATTTATCACTTAAAAAAATGAATTTTGCAAGAGTTTTTTTATAAAAAAAATTTAATTTTTGGTTTTATCTATTTTATCTTTGTTTTACTTTATTAATCTTTTAGTTATTAATATTATCTAATTATCCATATATGGTTGTTCAGTGTGTACTTTTTGGGTATATTGTTTTTCATAAACAATATAGTTATATAAAAACTTACCATCTTTAGAATGACCTTTTTCAATAATTAAATATTTATTTTCTTCTAATTCTTTTAATGCATTAGTAATAGCTAACCTACTTTCTTTACATAAAAGCCTTAACCCATTAATATTAAAATTCCATACATCAGGTAAAGATAACATTAAAGTTAATAATCCTTTTGCCTTTAAAGATATATTTTTATCTTCTAAATAAGTGTTATCAATCTTTGTATAATTAGTAAGTTTTTCTGTTCTTATTACCATAATATTTTCCCTCCTTCCATTTTAAATTCATAATCTTTTTCATATCTTTCTACATAAGATCTATAACCTAGTTCTAATAAATAGATAAACATTTTATTCATACTAAAATTATTTTTAATTGCTAAAAGCCTAATTCTAGTTTTTAAATTATCATCTATTCTTAGCGTAGTTCTTTCAGTACATCTCATAAAGTTTTCCTCCATTTTTTAAAATTATGAGTAGCCACTTTTACTATTTTTAAGCTGTTTTTTAAGTAAAAAATACTGCATATTTTTAATGGGCATAAGGAGAATAACACCATAAACTTATATATACCTTATAAAATAAAGTAAATATAGTGGTGTCATTACTATTTTTGCACTTGCAAAAATGACTACTTTTTAAGTAGTAAGCAGCTACTCATATATAAATATTCCTTTAATACCAACAAAAAAAGTGGCTACTCTTTTTAATAAAAGTGACCGCTTTATCATAAACCATTAAAAAAATGTGCTTCCTCTAGTTTTTAATTTTTATACCACCTTCTTTCAAAATAAAAAAAGAAGAACGCATAGTTCCTCTCTACATAATTTTTTCATATCATACACTATTATAACTATTGACAAACACAAGTCAAGCTCATTTCATGTCTAATTTATGTCATTCTTTGCTCAATTTGTGTCACAAAAAATATGCAAGATTTCTTCACAGTTCTTGCATATTTTACTATATTATACTACTTGACAAGATAGAGTCAAGTCATTTTCAGTCCGTTTTTGGTACAAATATGTACTTTTTTGATACGTTTTGAAAATTAATCACTAACTCTGACATTAACGCCATCTATATTTTTATATACTCTTTTACCATTTTTATCTACTTTTTTCAAAATTTCAGTTTCTAAATCAAAACCAAGCATTTCAGATAACCCCATTAGGTATATTGCAATATCGGCAAGTTCTTCGTTTAAATCATCTTTCTTTTTTCTATATGCATCATATGCTTCAGCAACTTCCCCATATAATAAGCAAAATTCTTTATTAACATCTGTGGTATTGAATCCTTTATTTTGTTTATTTTGCCATATTTCCTTTTGAATTTCTTTCATATTCATTATTTTTTTCTCCTTGAATTCTTCATAATATTTTAATATTTCACTAACATTATACATTAAAAATTCAGACAGTTCAATTGGTGATAACATTTTATTATTATTAATCGTATATACAGGATAATTTACTCCTGACAAATTTATAACACCTTTACTATCTCCAATATGCTCATATTGGAAAATATCATCCTTATAGACATTATCCATAGTATCTTCAGAAACGAAATGACCACCTTGTTCAAATCTAATTTTATTTCTTTCTTTTCGCATTTTTAAATCTGAAACCAAATTTATTATAATAGTACTTGTTTTATTATCTAGTTCTTGAAGAACAATTTCTAGACTTCTTTTATAAACATCATTCCCATATTTTTTTTCATATTCTTCATCTCGTCCTCGAGAAAATTGAATTATGTTATTTTCATTTTTTAATACTCCTACTGATCTTTTTAAAATTATATCCCAAAGATCAGGATTTATAATATCATGTCCCTCCCCATTTTTTGCAATGACAGAATAGTGCTCTATATTAGAAAAATTATTTAGATAATGATTATAAATATCTTTCATGAATATTAACTTATTTTTAAGATTAATAAAATCATCAAGATTTTTGCCACTAGAAACGTCATCTATCATAAACATTTCTAACAATGGAGCCAAATCATCAATATCTGTATATATATTATAAAATGATTTAAAAAAATCAATAAAAGTTGTTTTGCCTGCACACGAATTACCTACAACTATTATATTTTTAGGTAAAATACCATTTTTAAATGTTTCATTATTTCTATATGAAATATCAATAGGGCCAAATTTAGTTACAGAATAACTTGCATTAGCAATACCTTTATTTATTGCACTATTAAGATTTTGATTTTTTGAATACTCTGCTAAGAAGCCTCCTATAAAGGAATCTCCTGCCCCTGTGGAAGATATCGTAGAAATATTTTGTGGAACATTAAAATATATATTTTCTTCCTTATTTACAGCTATAACTGGTTTGTCTTGATTTGTAATAATAGTAAGTGGCAAATTATTAAAATGTTTTTTTAAAACTTGATACTCTTCATTATTACAAAAAATTATATCAATTTTATCAATATATTTTTCTATCATTTCTATAAAACTATCTATACTATGTATCATAACATCTATAGATAAATGATTATATCTTATTTTTGGATTTTTCAAAACATTATCTATATTTACACCTTTTCTAAACGAGACATGTAAATAATTTATCTCAATATCTTCACTAATTAAAATATCATTATTACCTTGTTTTATAAAATTACAAGTCCCTAAAGATTCATCTATCTCAAAAGTATTTATCTCATCAACAACCTTACCAAATAAATATATTTGTTTTGATTCTAATAATTTTTTTAATTTGTTATCAACATTACTTATTATTCCTATACTTTTATCAGAAACACTTCGGCATGATAGTGAACTATATATAGCACTACCACCAAATGTTTCCTCATTCCCGTTTTCATTTTTAATTAAATCTATTGAACAATTTCCAACAAAACATAAATCTATCATTTAACAATCAACCTCTTAGTATTATTTTGAATTTCTTCTTTATTCATAGCAAAACTATCATATTGTAAAACATTTATATAATTACAACTATAATCCATAATTTCATCATATCTAGTATTTAGAGTTTCATAATATTTATCAATCATTTCATAATCCTTTAAATCATTAGCTCTTCTTTCTAATAAAACTTCTTTTGGGGCTGTTAAATAAATTATTGTAGCTCCTTTTTCTCTATATAATTTTAATAATTCAGTATATTGTTCAATTGTTAATTTACAATTATTACGCAATACAGGACCATATACCATTTCACTTATAAAAGATCTATCTAAAACTAAAATATCAGTTTTTTCATCTAATACTCGCATATATTTTGTAAACAAATTCATATTTTGAGCATCATAATCAAAATGATATTTTTTCATTCCCATATTCACAAAATAATCAACTAAAGTTGTTTTACCAACACCATCTAATCCCTCAATTATAATCATCTCAAATCCCCTTAAATTTGTTATTTTTTACATTTACAACTAACACATACTTTATTTGCTAATGGACATTCATCAGGTTTGTGTTTATTGCAATAATGTCTTTTAAAATAAATCAATACTAAATGAGCCCACCAAGTTGCATTATCATAATTTGGTATGTTTAATTTATCATATCCATATTTAACAATAATATCTTCCATGTTGTTGTCTTTAACTAATTCTTGTAATTGTTTTCTAAGTATGTCATGCCCAATTGCATTTCCATATTTTTCAAAACCAATACATGGTAATTCAACATCCTTCATACCACTATCAACTGGCATAATTCCACAATAATATCCAAGCATATATAGTACACAACATTGAGCAACTTTGTACGAAGCACCACTAACGTTATTAGCAATTAACTCAATCAATTCATCATTATCTTTTTCTAATATTGTATCATTATATTTTTCAATAAAATCAATCATTGATGATAGATATGAATAACGAGTGTTAGAAAGTCCTAAACCTTTAATTATTTCAATAATTTCTTCTTTTGTCATACTTTTTATTTGTTCATAACTATATTCATTCAATTTATTTATAACTTTCCTATAACTATTAATCATATTATAAGAAATTCTTGTAGACAATCCTGCAATAAGTAATCTTTTTTTATAATCTTCAATTTCTAAAGGCCACCACATATTATTGTCATGATTTTTAAAAACATCTTCTTTTACATCTGGCATACTTGCACAAATATCGATTATATTCTTAAATTCTTCTTTTGTCATCATATCAACCTACAACTTCTTTTTTTATTTTATTAAATAAACATGAATTACTTGATATAACATTATTATTAAATAAAGATTCCAATTCATTAATTATTGATAATGTTGGAAGATTAGTGCAAGAAATTATTATATTTTCATATTCTTCTTTATAATTATCAATAATAAATTGTTTAAGCTTATTAATACCAAAATCAAAATAATCTGCAGTATTTAATAAATTTAAATTAATGTTTTTACAAACGAAAACTCCATTTTTTTCTAATTCAACTTTAATATTTGTTCCAACAACATCATCATACGGAGTAATCAATAAACACTTTTTTATATTTTTCTCTATGACCTCTTCTAGCAGTGCAGTTAAAGGATTATTATTAATAATGATTTCAGAATTTAGTACAGATGAGGATGTACAGAAAAAAGTAATGTAATCAACCCCAATATATTCTAAATCATTAATCTTCTTATTACTATCATTTGCAAGATCATTTAAAAATTTTGATTTATCTTCTTTATAGCTTGTTTTATAGTCTAATTTTGAAATATAAAACGCTATATCTTCGATATTAAAAAAGTGATTATTATATAAATATTGTAGTTCATATTCAACAGTTAAATTTGTTTTTGGAACAAGTAATCCGACTTTTTTCATATAACTTCTCCTAAAAGAGTTCTATTTCCTACATATCCAATAATTTTAACAGTATAAAATTGATCAAGTTTTAATTCTTTGTTTTTTACAACAACTCTAACGGGACAAGTTGCCATTTGCCTTAAAATAGAATCACCATCTTTATACATTTCCATTCTTAAATCTTTAATTATTAAACCAACTGGAAATACTTGCTTTAACATAGGAATAGTAAAATCATTTTCAATTGTAGAACTCCATTTTTTAAATTCATCAAGTTTATCTTTCGTATATTTATCAAATTGCTCACCATAGGGAGATGTTAATTTTCTAACAAAAACTCTTCTAACCCAATTACCTGAATCTAATATTCTTTTAAAATTATTTAAATTATAATCTAAGGTTTTTTCAGATTGTCCATCTAAACCGTAAATAATATTTATACCAGGCAATAATTTTGGTAATCCATTATTACCACGTTCTTTACCAAATCTATTAATTATATTTATTGATTCGTGAATATCATTTAAACTACCATTAAGGTTACATAATTCTCTGATTCTTGGATCAAAAGACTCTATCCCAAATGGTGTAATATTTCCAGCAGTAGTATATTTTGCAACTATTTCAGTTATTTTTATTCCTTCAGGTGTATTAACATTGTGAGGACTAACATTATCAATATGAAGTGTCTTAATATTTGGACATTCTTCCCATATTCTTTTAAATAACTTTTCAATTTCAGAAGGATTACAATCTTTATAAGCATAAAAGTTAGGTTGTCTTCCTAATCTAAAATATAAAGCACCATTATCATATAAGCTTTTAATTTCAGAAACAATATCTTCTACTTCTCTAAATTGTAATGGTAAACCTCTCATACCTTCAATACAAAATGTACAGCCTGGTTTTCTATTACAACCCGTTGCTGTTTCTATCTCTATTACTAAAGGTCTTTCTAATTGATTAAGTACTGTTGCAGAAGATATAGCAATATTTTTTAATCTATCATAATTAGGTTTAAATTTATTACTTGTTTCATCAATAAAATAATTATATGTATTTCCAAATATTATTTCATCGAACAAACCTTGTGGAACAGTTTTTCTAACATTTTCTCTCGTCAATTCATTTCCACCTAAAGAATAAAATAATAATTTATTAGCACTATATTTTCTTAATAAATTTTCAACTTCTAAGAATGATGGAGGTTCTGCTGATACATATTCATATTTAACAAAACAGCCCATCACAACATAAATATTGCTAGCATTATTTAAAATATCAAAAACATTATCTTTATTTTTGGTTGTATTAATGATTCTTTTATTATATGAATCATTATTGTGTTTTTCTCCATTACTATATCTCAAGTCATCTATAGTTAAGTAATAATATTTTCTTTTTTGTTCTTCTAATGCACCCGCAATATATCTTGAATGGACACTTAAAAATGGAGGCACTCCCAACCCAGATGGTTCATCAGTATAACAATCTACTATAACATCATATTTCATAATTACCCCTCCTAATCAAATAATGTAATCACATGATACGGAATTACTTTATCACCTAATTCTTTTATTGCCAAAAATAATATATCATGTGTATCATCTATCATTATAACTTTATCATATTTGTTTTCCATAATTTCTTTAATTTTATTAATTTTTAACATTTTTCTATCTTCAAATGTATTCGAAACTACAAACAATTGATGTTTCTTATCTATAAATGGCATATTTTTTTCAAGCCACTTACTTTTTTCAATAGCTTGTTCATCATGTCTACATGAACTCAAAATATACATATCAAAATCAAAAGCATTATTAACTTCTTTTAAAATATTAATTGCTGTTGAAATAGGTCTTTTATTCAAATATGTACCGGGAACATTATTTTCAATATTTTTTCCTTCACCAAATCTATAATCTGCAACTACTCCATCCATATCAATAAAAACAGCAATCTTTCCTGAATTATCGTTTCTAATCTTTTGCAACTCATTTATAAAAAACATTTTACCATCTCCTAACAAAAAAGAGGTGACTAAAAATAGCCTCCTCCACCATTGATTAATCAATTATTAAAACATATTATATAGATTTTTTTGCTAATGTCAACTTGCAAACTACATTTATTTACACTGATATAAGTATTCTGCTATGGCCATTATCATATCTGGTGCTATAACCTTATTTTTTTCATTTTTTGAAATGTTATTTTCAATAACACTTATTGATTCATTCAAAGGAATAGATTCAATTTTAAAATTACCTTGTTTTTCATGTTCGGTAAATTTTACCTTATTCATATCTGGAGTTTTACTAGTTTCAATTAAATAATAATATATTTCGGATTTTCTATTATTACCAATTGCTGGCCAATCTTTATTTAAATAAGTGACTTTCATAAAAGGTCTTTTTATTTCATCATCATCAATCTCTATACCAGTTTCTTCTAAGACTTCACGCTTTAAGCATTCTTCAAAAGTTTCATTTTCCTCTAAATGGCCTCCTGGAAATTGATATATATTATTTTCATTTCCCAAAATTATATTTTTATTATTAATTATTAATGCTTTAGTTCTTATAACAACTTCAGTTATGTCTTCATCATTTAAATAGTCATAATTATATATTGTTTCTTTCACGAAAATACCCCATTTCAAAGTCAATTGATATATATATATTACAACATTAAAAATGTGTATTTTACATCTGTTTATATTATTTTTTTATAAACTGATATAACATATAAATCCATAAAATCAGAATTTTTATCATATATATCATTATCAATAATTGAAATCATATGATAAAATTCTTTTTTGTCATAACAAAACACAATATATGAACCATTATCTATTTTTAAATCTTTAACTTTAATATCTTCATCATGATTGATTTTAAAAATATTATTATCTTCCATATATTTTTCAAATACTGGTATATCATTAAATGAATCACACTTTAAATCTTCAGCAATTTTACATAAGTCATTATAAACATCATTATATTCTTTATTTAAAATCTTACATAAGCTTCTTATCACACAATTACTTTTACCATTTTTATCTGTTATATAAAATTCTTTAAATGTCATATTAATCTCCAATCTTTTTTATACTTGTATACATTCTTGAATGATACCCATTTTTATCATAAAATTTAATAGCATTATCATTATAAGCAAATACATCTACTAAAACATATTCACAACCTAATGATTTAAAATATTCTTCCATTTTAGAGATAAGCATATTACCTATACCTTTACTTCTTACATCTTTAGATACTACTAATTCAGTTATTTCTCCTCTTTTAGGGCATTTATAATCAAGATAATCATATTCATCATATGGAAAAATACATCCCATAATTAATCCTACTGCTTTATCATTTTCAATTGCTATATAGCATTTACCATCATTACTTTTAACTTCTTCTAAATCTAAAATTGGCATTTTGTCTCTATATTCTGGGTGTAATTGATCTAAATTATCTTTATCAATAGATAAAATATACTTTTCAAGCTCAACTAACAAGTCTTTAACATCTTCCAAATATTTATCTTCGTACTCTATTATTTTCATTATTAAAATAATACTCCTTAGTTAAACCATACTTAGAAAAAGTTAATATTCCATCATAAAAAGTGTATGGTGATTCTTTTACTACTTCACCATTTTTTTCAAATCCTAATTTTTCAAATATTCTACAAGATCCTATATTATCTTTTACAGCACCGGAAGAAATACCATTAATCTCTACTTCATTAAACATATAATCTATCATTGCTTTAGCAGCTTCTGTTGCATAACCTTTACCTTGATATGCAGGATCCATATACCAACCTACATCACGAATAGTAATATCTTCTCCATTTTCTTGAGCAGATACTTGTCCAATTATTTTCTCATAACCACTATTCGTATATTCTGGTTTTAAAAATACACTCCATACAAATACATCATTATTATCTGCTTTATCAACTTTAGATTTATAGAATTTTTCTTGATTCTCCCAAGTCCAGTTACTAGGATTATTAGCATGTTTTTTGGCACCTACCAAATACCATTTATTTACTTCTGGTATCATTAATATCTCCCATAATCTTTTTTGTTCTTCCATCTTAGAACTTCTTAATATCAATCTTTCAGTTTCTATTGTTTTACTTCCAATTGGCTTCATTTAACATATTCCTTTCTATTTTTATACACGAGTTTTACCCCACCAATCAGGTATTAAGACTTCTAATCTTACTATTTCTTTAGTATCAATATTTTTTAGTATTTCAATATCCTTACTATTTTTAGAAAGTTGCATCATATATTCTCTACATGCTCCACAAGGTGAACCAACATTACCTTTAGAGTCAACACATACTAGTTTCATAATTTCATTTTCACCATTTGTAATCATATTAGCAATAGCATTTCGTTCACCACACATACCAAGTGTTGATGCTGTATCAATGCATACTCCTGCATAAATATTATGATTTTTAGTAAGTATTGCTGCACCAACTTGTCCTGCACTAATCATACCTGACACATCTCTTGGATTTCTTACATTCTTAGCTTTTTCATATAATTCTTCCCAAATAGTGTTTTCACTATATAAATATTCTATATGAATAGCATATACACCATTTTTCTTAATGGCATCTTCATATCCATCAAGTTTACTTACATTTCTAATAGCTTCTTCTTTATCATTGGTAGATGAAGTTGTGTATCTAGTTCCTTCTAAAGTAAAAAGTTCTTCTAATGAATCATAATGATTTACTTCTTTAACTTTAACATAAAATACACCTAAATCATTACTAGTAAATTCTATAATATCATTTTGTTTTAATTTACTATAATCATGCTCACTATTTTCTTTATTTGCTCTAATTTCTACTCTTTTAGTATTATTTTTGATAGCTAATGCAGCTCTATCATTAATATTTAATTTCATTATCATTTTAATATCCTCCTAACAAAAAAATTCTGCATAATGCAGAATTAATTTTATAATCTAAAAGAATATTCCTAAAAGTTTAATATATTAGGAGTAGTGATTAATTCTGCATTATTAATAATCTGTAAATTTTTCATCTTAATCACGCTCCTTTCTTTGAATAATTTACACCTATAATATATCATATTTTAATCATTTTGTAAATTACGTTTTTATTTCTTAGGAAAAATTAAATATTATTCCTAAAAAAATAAAATTTATTATATTTATGTTACTTTTCTAATTATTAGTTTGATATTTTAATTTAGATAGTAACATTTTATATTTCTATAAAACAATTATAATTAAATATAACATCATACTTTTTAGTATATTTACTACTTATCCCTTTAATGATTTTTGTGGTATCATTTATTAGACAGTAAGGTGAATGGGCGTTACGCTTATTCCTTGGCCGAAAGCAGTTGTTGCTGTTTCAACTGGGCCCATATTTTCTTTTTTAAACATAATACCTTTAGATTCACCATTTAAATCTATTCCAGTTTTGGTTCCAAAGCCAAATTTTTCTAAATAACTATATAAAAGGTCCGTTCCTAGTCTTTGACCAAGAACAACAAATCCAGGGTTACAGGAGTTTTCAACTACGTTTAGAAAGCTTTCAGCTCCATGGCCACCGGACTTCCAACATTTAATCCTAGCGTTTTCAACGGTAATTGAACCACTATCATAAAATTTATCTTCAAATAAATTGACTTTATTTTCGTTAATGGCACTAGCTAAAGTTATAATTTTAAATGTACTACCTGGTTCATAACTCATCCATATTGGTAAGTTACGGTTGATAGTTTCTAAATCATAATCTTGGTAGTTGTTAGGATTAAAGTTTGGTCTACTTGCCATAGCAATGATTTCAGCAGTATTAGGATCCATTACAAGTACTAAAGCGTTTTCCGGGTTATATTTTGTCATAACATTATCCAGTTCTCTTTCGGCTGCATTTTGAATATTAATGTCTATGGTAAGAGCAATGTTATTGCCAGCTACTGGTTCATCGTAGACTTCACTTAAATTTAGTCTTAACCCTTTACCATCTGAATAGTATTTTATTTTGCCATCTGATCCTTTTAAATAATTATCATATTCAAGTTCTATACCGGATAATCCTTGATTGTCTATTCCTACATATCCAAGAACGTGAGATAAAACATTATCATATAGATAATATCGTTTAGATTCTTTTAGGAGGTATACACCATCATAATTTAGTTTATTAATGGTTTCTGCTTTTTCATAAGATAGTCTTCTACCTTCGGGGTGAATTCTTTCTATGGATGTATGTTTTGTTAAGTGCGAATAGATATTTAAGTAGTCAGTTTCTAGGATTTTAGCTAGATTTTCCGCTACTTCTTCTTTATTTTTAATTTGGACTGGTACGACAATTAGACTAGTTGTAGTAATATTTCCAGCTAAAATTACGCCATTACGGTCGGTTATATTACCACGGTCTGCTAGAATAGGAAGATTTCTACTCCATAGATTGTTAGCTAAGTCATCTAGTTTATTTTTACTAAATACTTGAATATAAAAAATTCTAAAGATTATAATAATAAAAATTAAGATTATTAAATATAAAACAAATTTAATTCTTTTTTGAATAGTATAATGGAACATAATTTCACCAGTTAATTTTATGTTCTGGGAAAATCATTTATGTTAAATTAGTAGCTTGCTATTATAAAAACCCAAGATTAATCTTTGGGTTTAGTAAATATCATTATTATAAAGGAAAATACTACTGCTGCTACGACGCCAGTTGATACTCCTGCTAGCATATTATTAAATAAACCTAAGACTCCACTTTTTAAATATCCTTCATATACATAATTAGTTAAGGTATTACCAAATGACATAATTGGTAAGTTTGCTCCTGCTCCTACACAGTCTGCTATTTTATCGTATATACCAAAGATAGCTAAGAATGCTCCTATCACAACAAATAGTGATGTGATGTGTCCTGGCGTAAGTTTGGTTTTACTTAAGATTATTTGTCCGATTAAACATAATAAACCGCAGAAAAGAAATGAATATACTAGAGTCATTTAGACACCTCTATTTCTATTGCATGAGTTACTGCTGGAATACTTTCTTTTTGATTTACTAGTAATGGACTATGTAGTGATCCAGTTGCTAGTAAAAGAATTCTTTTATATTTTTTATTATAGATTGTGTTATTAAAGAAATATAATGGTAATACGGCTGGTCCTGAAGCGCCACTTGCTTCATTTTTTTGATAGAAGTTAGCACCAGCATCTTCATAATTTTTAAGTTTAATATTTTCTTTTTTTAGAAGTTCCAAGAAAATCTTTTTACCAACCTCACCTAAATCACCGGTTAAAACTAAGTCATAATCTTCAGGTGATTTGTTTTGATTTTTTAAATGGTCTATAAGGGTTCTTACTGCACTTGGGGCCATAACTGCTCCCATATTGTAAGCATCCTTGATGTAAGAGTCAGTTACCATACCAAGAGTACTACTTACTATTTTATATTTAGTTTCTTTTTTAGTAAGTTTGATACCAATTGCCCCAGTTGCAGTTATTGTACTTCTTTTTGGTACTGGCGCTCCGTATTCAGTGGGAAATCTAAATTGTTTTCCTGCTGTTAAATTATGAGTACTTGTGATAAACAAGCCATCTTTGATATTTTTAAAACTTAACATATTCGCAATTGTGATAAGCCCTGATACGGAAGAAGCACATGCATTATATAATCCTAGATAAGGGATAGATACATTTTTTGCACCAATAGCTGATGAGGTCATTTGATCCATTAAATCACTAGCTACTAAAACACTTGGTTTAGAGTTACGATTAAAGTAGTTAAGAATAACTTTTTGCATTTTGACTTCAGCTTTTTCAAATGTACTTTCATTAAAATAATAATCATTGATACTTAAATTATATTTTTTTAAATTAGTCTCTTTAGCTTTAGGGCCCACAATACTAAACCACTCTTCAATATAAACATTTTTATAGTTAAACATTAATAATCACCTTTATTATTCCAAATATAAAACCACTGACAGTTCCGTACAATAAGACGCACCCAGCTAATTTAAAGAAATTAGCACCAATACCAGTAATTAAGCCGTCTTTTTTGTAATCTAGCGCACAGCTCATAATAGAGTGTGCAAAGCCGGTTATGGGGATAATTAGACCACACTTAAATTTGGATACTATATTATCAAATGTTCCTAAGCTAGTAAGTAAGCAGGCTATGAAGATAAAGATTATTAAGACCCAACTTATAGCATCATCTACGGTTAAATGATAGCAACTTGTTAAAATCATTTTGATGCCTTCTCCTAAAAAGCCAATTGTTCCTCCTAGTAGAAAAGCATTTAAAGCATCTTTGCCAGTATTTTCTTTTGGTGTTAATTTGTCTACTATCTTTAAATATTCTTGTCTATTCATATTCATCACACTACTATTATGAGGATAAGTAATAATTTTTATGCAGCAAAGTAACTTTTAATCTTTTGTTTACCTTTTTGTTCTATTCTAGATACTTTAACTTGACTAATACCTAGGGCTGATGCTGTTTGAGCTTGTGTTAAATCTTCAAAGTATCTTATTTTAATTACTTTTCTTTCCATATCGTCTAAAGAAGCTAGTGAGTCGTTTACTAAAATTTGATTATCCCAGTTTTCTTCTTTACCAATACATTCTTTAATAGATAAGTTACCATTTAAAGTAGCAAATTCATCATCAATACTCATCATTTTTGTAGTTAAAGTTACTACTTCATAATATAAGCTTTCATCTATTTCTAAATAAAGACAAAGTTCAGTATTAGATGGCATTTTTCCATTAATTGAAGCTAAATGCATTCTTGCTTCTTCAATCTTTTTATAAAGTTTTAAGTAAGCTTTATTTAATTTAATATCCCTGCTTTTGTTAGCTAATTCATACATTTCACCAAAGATATACTTATAAGCAAAGTTAATAAAGTTATCATTAACACTAGCATCATAATTACGATAAGCTTTTATTAAACCTATACATCCTGCTTGATATAAATCATCTAACTCAACATTATAAAATTTCTTAGCAATCTTATATATTAATTTTTCATATTTTTGAATCAGCTCATATTCTTCCATATTATCACCCTATATTATTATTTTTTGTAATGCAGTAAGTTCACTTTCAGTTACTTCATAATTTTCTTTAAATTTAATATTACTAGAACATATAAGTCCATTTCCTAAATTTTTTCTAGTAGCTTCAATGCCTTCATAAAGACATTCTTTACCATAAATATCTATTTTATTAATATTTTGAATATTGTATACAATATATTTTATTCCTTGATTTTTGATTACTGGTATTAAGTAATCGTTAAGACTTTTATATGTATATTTAGTAAGTTCTCCAAATAATCTTACAAATAAAACGCCTTTACGATACTCCATATTTATTTTTAACATACTCATCTCCTTGCAATTTACTATAAGTATAATAGTATTTAGTTTATACAGATTCGACAAAACTAGTTTTTATTTTTTGAATAATTAAGACAAATAAGAGTAAAATATTAATTAAAATACATATATAATGACTTTCAATCTTACTTTCTTTTTGTAGTACTTTTGGGGTATTTTCGGAAGTTTTTATGGTAGTTGTTATTATTTTTTTATCTTCAGTTTTATTTACCAATAATTTTTTAGACTGATTATTTTTAACATTTTCTTGTTTAATTTGGGGTTTAGTTATCTCTTTATTTACAACGATGTTTGGTAAACTAATTATTTCTTTTGGAATATTAATTATTTTTTGGTTAAGTTTTACTTTGTGATATATAGCATTATCTAAATAATTGATTTTAATAAGATATGTTCCTTCTTTAGTTATATCTAAATTAGTTTCAATTTGATATTTACTACTTGGTAAACTTGAATTTATTAATGTAATGTAATCTTCTACACTATTTATTTCATCTTTAATATTAAAAACTTCTCTTTTATAGTATTTATAAATATCTTGATATTTTTCTTTATCTTGATAATAATTTTTTGGTGGGGTTTCCGTGTAATTTTCACTATAAATTATTTCTTCTTTAGTACATTTAAATATTTTAGACTCATTATAATAATATGATACTGAATTATCTGAAGGATTAGAAATTAGTGATGGAGATGTTTTAATTATTTGGTTAAATTCATCAAGATTATAAAATTCTAAATTAGTCATGTTAGAGTTTTTCTTGGTTTCAATTTTATATATGTATCCTAAATATGGTGGAAGTTTTTTCTTAGAAAAATCAAGAGTGTAAACAAAATCTTCATCAAAAACGTCGTCATAGAAGATAACTATATTTAGATCATTTAAATGATACTCTTTTTTTAAATCTAGAATTAAAAAGAATTTTTGGTCTTTATATTCAACATCATTAAAAGAATTATATTCTATATTTGTTTCTTTAGATGATACTTCAATATTTGATATATTAATTCTTTTATTTAAATTTTGATATGGATAGTTTCTTAGAATTATATATCTTATTGTATCATCGGCTCCTAAAAGGGCATTTGTTGTTTCTCCACTTCCATAAATGTCAAAGTTATTATATTCTTTTATTATTTTAGAATCTTCATAATCTATTGTTTCATGACAATTTTTCTCTAATTGATAACCTAAATCTTCTTTAATAATTTGATAGTTTGCATATAATCTTGATTTTTCAATTTTAATAAGGTCGCTTTCGGTTTCTTTTATGGGGCTTTCTTTCTCATAAATATAATTTGTATAATATTCTTTAGCATAAATATTTACTGGTAGTAATAAAATTATTATTAATATAAAATTTTTCATCTTTTCCTCCTCATTAGTTATTGTTGTAAGAAGAATAGCTATTTCCTTTTTTTATTTTTAATTTTTTTGATAAGAGAACTGTAAAGAAGACTACCCTACTAGACAAAATCGTTATTTTATATTATAATTAGACATACGAAATGAAACTTTTCAATTATTTTTAAGGAGGAATATTAATGAAGAATAACGAGAAAGTTACGACTATTTTTGCATTGGGCGGACTTGGTGAAGTTGGCAAAAATATGTATGTCGTTGAACATGAAAATGAAATTATTATTATTGATGCTGGAGTTATGTTTCCAGAAGGAGATTTACTTGGAATTGATTATGTAATACAAGATGTTACTTATTTAAAACAGAATGAAAATAAGATTAAAGCTTTATTTATTACGCATGGTCATGAGGATCATATTGGTGGTATTACTTTTCTTTTACAAAATGTCAATATTCCAGTTATTTATGCCCCAAGAATTGCTTGTGATTTAATTAGAAATAAGTTTGCAGATAGAAATGTCAATTATAAAAATTTAGAAATTTATGATAAAGATAGTGTGTTTAAGTATAAACATTTTGAGATTTCTTTTGTTACTACTACCCACTCTATTCCTGATAGTTTTGCGATAGTAATTAAAACACCTAATGGTATAATATTTGAAACTGGAGATTTTAAGTTTGATTTAACACCAATTGGACCAATGGCTGATATTCATAAGATGGCGGCTTTAGGTAGTGAGGGCGTAAAGTTACTTTTAAGTGATAGTACGAATGCACTAAGCCCTGGGTTTTCGGCAAGTGAATCTTGCGTTGATGAAGCTTTAAGTGATGTATTTGCTAAACATAATTCGAGAATTATTCTAGCGACATTTGCTTCTAATATTTATCGTATTAAACATATTGTTGAGACTTGCAGAAAGAATAATCGTAAGATAGTTACATTTGGTCGTTCTATGGAGACTGCTAAAGAAATAGCTCTAAAAAACAACTTAATAACTGATAAGACAATCTTTATTGAACCTAATGAAGCTAAGAATTTAAAAAAACATCAAATTTGTATTTTATGTACTGGATCACAAGGCGAACCACTTGCAGCACTTTCTAGAATTGCTAATGGAACCCATAAACAAATTGAGTTAATTCCTGATGATATCGTTGTATTTTCATCTAGTCCAATCCCAGGAAATAGGGCTTCTATAAATAGAATAATTAATAAGTTATATTTAAAAGGTGTTAAGGTTTATACAAATACTGAATTATCAGATATTCATACATCGGGACATGCTAAGCAAGAAGAACAAAAATGGATGCTTAGAATTATTAAGCCACAGTATTTTATGCCAATGCATGGTGAGTATCGTATGCTTAAAACACATGGTGATTTAGCAGTTGATTGTGGTATTCCTAAAGAAAACATTTTCATTTGTAAGAATGGTGATACCGTAGAACTTACTAAAGATGGTGCTAGACTTGGTAAAAGAGTTCAAGCTGGTGATGTTTATGTAGATGGTTCTAGAATTGGTGATATTGGTTCAGTTGTTATTAAAGATCGTAAACTAATGAGTCAAGATGGAATTCTTGTTACAATACTTAATATTAACCCTTTAACTAGAGAACTTTTGATAAAACCTAATATTACTACTAGAGGCTTTGTGTTAGTTAATGAAAATGCAGAACTATTATCAAAGATAGAAAATAAAGTTTCAGAGATTGTGGTTAAAGCTATTAAAAATTCTTATAATTATGTAGATTTAAAGAATCAAATTATTTTAGAACTTAATCCATTTATTAATGAACTTACTGGTAGAAGGCCAATTATATTACCAGTTATTATGGAAGTAAGAGAAAATATTTAACATAATTTTTAACTTATCATATTATAGAGTATGATAAGTTTTTTTAGTGAATTAAATCCAATTTTACAGTCATTAATTATGGGAATAATTACGTTTTTAATTACGACACTTGGAGCAGCTACAATCTTTTTATTTAAAAATATTAATGATAATTTAATGACAAAATTTATCAGTTTGTCTGCGGGAATTATGATAGCTTCTAGTATATTTTCTTTAGTAGTGCCAGCTCTTGATTACGGTGGTGAGTTAAAGTTAGGTCCGATTATTATTTCAGTAAGTTTATTAATGGGAGCTTTACTACTTTTTGGAATATCAAAGATTAATTTAAATAGTTCTAAAAAGATAAATAGTTTAATTCTATCAATTACAGTTCACAATATTCCTGAGGGAATGGCCATTGGGGTTGCATTTGGTAGTTTATTTTTTAACCATAGTCATGCAGCACTTATGGGAGCAGTGAGCTTAGCTATTGGCATTGGCATACAAAATTTTCCTGAAGGATCAGCAATTAGTTTTCCGTTATATAATAAAGGTTATTCTAAGTTAAAGGCTTTCTTTATTGGTAGTATATCTGCCCTACCTGAGCCAATTGCGGCTGTTATTGGAGCTTTGATTGTTGTTAAAATGCAGTGTGTATTGCCTATTCTTCTTGCTTTTGCGGGTGGAGCTATGCTATATGTAATTATTAATGAACTAATTCCTGAATGTATGAATAATAAGAAAAAAGAGCTTATGGCCCTTTATGTAATTATTGGATTTATTGTAATGATGATATTAGATGTTTCCTTAGGGTAATATCTTTTTTTATTTAGTAAAGATTTGTTTAAATAGTTTAGGAATATCATCTTTAATTTCAATTATTTCTTTAGTTTTTGGATGTGTAAATTTTAGATAGTATGCATGAAGTGCTAGGCGGTTTATGGGGTTTTTAGTTGCACCATATTTTTTATCACCAGTTAATGGATGCTTTAAATTAGCAAGTCCTACTCTAATTTGATTTTTTCTACCAGTAAGTATTTCAATATCTAAAAGGGTGTAAGCTTTGGTACTATCTAATATTTCATAATTAGTTATAGCAAGTTTACCCTTATCTTTGGTAGTAGCATAAGTTTTTAAGGTTTTATCTTCAGTTAGATATTCTTTAATCGTGCCTGGCTTATTCATTTTACCTTCCACTACTCCATAATATTTACGAGTGACTTTAGACCAGTTATCTTGAAAGTAATTTTTTGTTTCTTCATTTTTAGCAAATATGATTAAACCACTAGTTTCTTTATCAAGCCTATGGACGATAAATACTTTTTGATTTTTCTTATGTAAATAATCGTAGACTTCGTTGTATAGCGTATTATTGGTCTTGCCATCACTAATAGTGAGAATTTTGGGTTCTTTATTTATTATTAAAATGTTTTTATCTTCATATAATATTTTTAGTTTTTTCATAGACATCACAGGTATATTATAATAAAAAAACGTGAATAAAACTAGTCTATTCACGAAACTATTTTGTAAGGATTTGTTGCTATACCTGAACCAGTTACTTTGGTTGAAGAGACAAGAGATAGAGAGGGACGTACGCCGAAGCCGTAGTCATTGAAAACGAGGTCGCCGCCAAGTTCGCCGCCGTTGCCATCAACATCCCAAACGCTAGCGTAATCGCCATCAAAGTCGCCCGGAGACAAAGCCCACCAAAACCAGTTCTCAGTATTTTTTAATAAATAATAACTAAAGTTAACATCATGGCCACCACCTGCATATACTACTTCATCTGCAGTAAGTAATCCGATCTTTTTATCTAACGCTCCATTACCATATGTTTTATCACTTATAGTATATTTTGATAACTTGCCGCCTAAATCATCGTTTGGACAAACTAGAGTTGGGCTACCAGCTAAAAGAAGATCGTCATTTTCCATTATTCTCTTGGTAGTTCCATAATAATTAACATTTAATCCATAACCATAATTTGTACCTATTGTCCCTAGTCCCCAAGGGTCAAATGTTGTATTTTTTACAGTACTCTTATCATTACACCATATCGTATCAGCAATATAATTATCATAAGTAGCAATATTATTATCATACCATTCTTCTAAATACTTTAATATTGTACTTTTATTGATATTGGCATGAGCATTAGCGTATGATGTTGAAGCAGTCCACGTACCTCCAGCACTGGTACAAGCGCTTTGATTAGCGGATGTCCCATCGGAGCATCCAACATTACCATACATTAATCCAACAAATGCATTATCGCCATAAGCATAGTTAAATTTGCTTTCACCAATGATTGCCGCATCACCACTATCATTAGCTTCTGCACATGGATTAGTTTTTCCATTTGCATTATTATTGAAAAGTGCTAACTTTATTGAACCATCGCCAGTTACTCTTACAATTCTCCAGCATTTATTAGCAAACTCTACATAATTGTTTTCTACTGCTCCTCTAAAATAGTAGCTCGTACCATAATCATCAGCTGTACTTGCCATAACTGCCTCAGTCTCTTCAGGGAATGCTTTCATTCCACCAGATATTTTACTATACGTAAATCCATCTGCACTAGTTTCTCTTATCAAAAGTAGTTGCTTCTTATTTGTGGTTTCAAGCAGTTCATCAGTATCAGATAGTACATCAGAGTAATCATACGCTGAACTTACCATATACTTACCTTTTAATGTGCTCAATCCTTCACTATATTTTACCTTCTTTG